>CAMAFU010000014.1 GCA_945833725.1 uncultured Treponema sp. | reverse complement strand
ACCTTCTTCCAGCTGAATAAAGGCACCGGCATTTGTAATTTTAACAACTTTGCCGTGAACGACAGAATCAACAGTGTATCTTTCCTGAATTGTATCCCAAGGATTTGGAGTAACCTGTTTAAGACCAAGGGAAACTCTTCCAGCCTGAATATCATATCCAAGAATCATACATTTTACTTTTTCGCCGATTTTTACCATATCGGAAGGCTTGTTGATTTTCTTAGTCCAACTGAATTCAGAAATATGGGCAAGACCTTCAATTCCTTCTTCCAATTCGATAAAGGCACCAAAATCAGTAAGTTTTGTAACTGTACCTTCAACAACATCCTCAACATGATACTTATCTTCAAAATGAACCCACGGATCTTCCGTAAAATGCTTAAGGGACAAATTGATTCTTTTATCTTCCGGATTGAGACAAATAACTTTAAGTTCTATTTCCTGACCTTTTTTTACAAAGTCTTTAGGACGGGTTACATGACCCCAACTCATATCGTTAATATGCAGAAGACCGTCGAATCCGCCCAAATCAATAAAAGCACCGAAACTTGTAAAAGATTTTACAGTTCCTTTTACAGTATCGCCAATCTGAGTTTTTTCAAAGAACTCATCCCTGCTTTTATTCATTGCTTCTTCGAGATATTTTCTGCGGTTTACAACCACATTGGCCTTATTGTCTGAATAAAGTCTTTCAATATAGAATTTTGAAACAGTACCGATAAGTTTTTTTGGTTCTTCAACCTTTGTAATATCCGACTGACTTATTGGAAGGAAAGCATGAATATCACCACCAAGATTGACATCAAAACCGCCTTTAACTTCCTTTTCGATTTTACCTTCAATGGCAGACTTTTCATCGGCAGCCTTGCGAAGTTCTTTCCATAACTGCTTTGACTGTGCTTTTGTGTAAGAAACTTCCGGACCGTTCCGTCCATTCTGTTTTACAAGAACAACAACCAGAACATCACCTACAGCTGGCAATTTTCCGGCAAATTCCTGAACAGGAATTTTTCCTTCAGATTTGCTTCCAATGTCAATGAAAACAAGTTCGTCTGTAACTTCGATTACAGTACCTTCCACAAGCTGACCATCTTCAAGAGATTTCAGGCTCTTAAGAGACTCTTCTAATTGTGTCTGGATAGAACTTTTAGAATCAAGTTCATCCTTCTCCACTTCCATCTGTTCCATATTAAACCCTTTAGATTGAATTTTGTCTAATATTATCGCACAAACCTGTTCAATCGTCAAGGCAGAAGTATCGATATAAAATGCATCTCTGGCAATTTTAAGGGCTCCTTCTTTTTTGTTTCTGTCGGTTTTATCTCTTTTTATGATGGCCTGCTTTATTTCTTCCAGTGAAAGTTCAGACACTCCCTGAGAAAATCTTCGCTGAGCCTGAACATCTATAGACGCATCAAGATAAAATTTATAATCGGCTTCAGGAAACACAACAGTTGTCATATCCCGGCCTTCGCAAATTATATCAATCGACTCCGTTATTTTTCGCATTTTATCGTTTACGAGACGGCGAATTTCAATAATTGAAGATAACTGTGCAACTTTTTCACTTACAGCATCTTCATGAAGTCTGTCTTCCACATCTACACCGTTAAGAATAAGTCTGGAATTTTTATAATCTAAACTCTGTTTTCTACAAAACGAAACAACATCACTTTCATTTTTTAAATCTATGTGAGATTCGTTAAGGGCAAGAGTAAGTGCCCTGTAAAAACTTCCGCTGTTAAGGCAAAGTATACCGAGTTTTTTTGCAATAAGGGCGGCTATTGTTGATTTTCCGGTTCCAGCCGGTCCATCCATGGCTATAATCATCATTCCTCCAAATTAACATGTATCATATATAAAACGAGAATCCGACAACAAAAAACAATGCGTTTTCCGCAGAATTATTTACATATTTTCAAAAGATTTTCAACTTCAACTTTAGTAAGTTCCCTCGACTCTCCTTCTTTTAAATTTCCCAGAAGAAGGTTTCCTATACGAACACGCTTTAAACTCCGTATGGCTGCACCAAAATCCTTAAAGACCCGCCTTATTTCCCTGTTTTTTCCCTCTACAAGCACAATACTCATCTTATGCGAATTTATGACTTTTGCCTGTTTTGCCCTGTAAAAAACACCTTCTACTCTGACACCTTTTGTAAATTTTTCTGCCAGACCTTCAGGCAACGGATAGCTCGTTTCAACAAGATATTCTTTTTCAATTTCACTGGATGGATGACTTAATTTTGCAGCAAAATCGCCGTCATTCGTAAAAATTATTGCACCGCGGCTGTACATATCAAGACGACCTACATTATAAAGACGAAAAGGATATTTATCCTTAAGCAAATCCAACGCAACAGGGCGAGATTTTTCATCTTTTTGAGAGCATACAAAGCCTTCAGGTTTATTTAGAAGAACATAAAGTTTTTTTTCTTCAGGAGAAAGAACTTTACCGTCAAAACTGACCGTATCACCACCAGTAACCTTTGATCCAGGCTCTGTAACAACGATGCCGTTTACACATACCCGCCCCTCACTTATTAATTTTTCGCAGGAACGCCGGCTTGCAACTCCACAACGAGCAAGATAAACCTGAAGCCGCACAGATTTATTTTCCATTTCGGCATTAACAATAGAATTAACGGGCAAGTTCAAACCTCTCTGATTCTTTTTCATCAAGTTGCGGCAGTTCTGCTATGGAATTAAGACCGAAAAATTTAAGAAAATCTTTTGTAGTTCCAAACTGAACAGGGCGTCCAGGGCCGTCTTTTCTTCCAACTTCTTTTATTAACTGACGCTCCTGTAAAAGTCGTATCATATTATCCGGAGGTACTCCCCGTATTGCTTCAATTTCGGCTCTTGTAACAGGCTGTTTATATGCGATTATTGAAAGGACTTCCATTGCAGATCGGCTTAATTTTCCGGCATTTTTATTTCCGTACCTTTCTTTAAGCACATCCCAATATTCTTTTTTAGGAGTCAGTGTCCATCCGCCTGTAATAAGGGAAAGTTCAATTCCGCTGTTTTCCTGCAAATACTTTTCTTTAAGACCTTCAAGACACTGCTCGACTACCTGCGGAGCCAGCTGGGAAATTCTAGCTATTGCATCAACATTTAATGGCTCACTGTCCAAAAAAAGGACTGCTTCCACTAACCCTGTTTCTTTTTCCAGATTTACTTCCATTTTTATATTTTTCCTGTTTTTTATGCGGCATCAATCCTGCATATTTTTATATCACCGAACATTCTGTTCTGCATGATAGTTGCCATTTTAAATTTTACGGCTTCTAACAATGCCATAAAGGCACATATTACATCAAGAACATTGCCTTTTCGAACAATAAGATCTGTAAAAAAGCACTCATTTTTTTCTTCAAGAAGTTCCCGCATTAAGGTAATTTTTTCATTTACAGAAATTTCTTCATACATGTCAATTATTTTACTGTCAGAATAGGAAGAAATGAGGTTCTGAAATATTTTCTGCATCTGCTGCAATAAATCCCATGTATCAACTGTTTCCCACATATTTTCATCTTCAAAGGGAAGTATTCGCTGTATTTTTTTTCTTTCAAAATTCCATTCGCTTTCGTCTTCTTTTTCTTCCATGAGGGACGATAATTTTTTAAACTTCTGATATTCAATAAGTTTTTCAACAAGTTCCTCACGGGGATCATCAAAATCCAGTTCATCATCACCTTTTATTTCTACAGGGAGCATCATTTTACTTTTTATGTAAACAAGTCTTGCTGCCATATTGTAAAATTCAGATAAATCACCTAAATCAACTTGAGCAGCATAATCCAGATACTCTAAAAATTGCTCCGTAATCTGTGCAATGGGAATGTCATGAATATTTATTTTATTTTCCCGGATAAGTGCCCATAACAAATCCAAAGGGCCTTCAAACTGGCCGGCCGTGTACTTACGGGAATTTAACCTTGCATCCTGATTTTCCGCTGCAAAAACTTCGTTTTTATCTGAAATTTTATCCTGCTCTGCCATTTTATGCCTCTTTTTCAAGAAAAATTAACGGTAGAAAAAATTTTTTCAATACCAGAGTCTCCTGTAGTTTTCAGCAAACCGAGAAGATACTCCCTTTTTATAAAATCGGCATTTTCATCTAAAATCTCAAGTAAAGGAACAAGCACAAATGCCCTTTCTTTTAATTTTGGGTGGGGAATCTGCAAATCCTTTTCATTTACAGACATTGTTCCAAAAAATTCTATATCGATGTCTATGGATCTTGGACCGTTGCGTATTTCTTTACTGCGGTTACGGCCCAAAGATTCTTCAATTTTGTGAATTTTTTCGAGCAAAATTTGAGGAGAAATATCTTCTGTAACAAAACCCGAAACAACCATATTGTAAAAATCATTCTGATTTTCGTAATACATGGGCTTTGTTTTGTATACAGAGGAAATTTTAAAATCTGAAAGGAATACCTTCAGCTGACGACATGCATTTTCCATCAGTTGAAGGCTGCTCATTTTATTCCATTCTCTGTTGGAACCAATTCCTAAAACAACAGGAATCATTTTAAAAAAGTGCATCCTTTGCAGAAGGCATGGAACTTTCTGCAGCAGGTTCAGCTTTAGCCTTTTCCTGAGATTTTGTTCCGGCAACTTTTGCAGCATTGGACTGCTCAGGATAAACAGGTACACCCTCTTTATTTTTTAATACCTGTCCCGGAAAAAGTTCACTTCGTATTTGAGACTCAATCTGTCGGGCATAGTCAGCATTCTGTTCAAGGAAAGAAATAGCATTTTCTTTTCCCTGGCCGACTTTTTCTTCTCCACGGGTATACCAGGCTCCCCTTTTGTCAATAAACCCATGCTTTACAGCAGAGTCAAGCAAAGATGCAGTTGCAGATATTCCCTTTCCGAAATATATGTCCAGTTCAACTTTTCTGAAAGGCGGGGCAACCTTATTTTTTACAACCTTTACTCTTACTCTGTTTCCGACAGCATCTTCATCACCCTTTCCATCAATGGACTCAATACGGCGAATTTCCAGACGCACGGAAGAATAAAATTTTAATGCATTACCACCGGTAGTAGTTTCAGGATTTCCGAACATTACGCCAATTTTCATGCGTATCTGGTTAATGAAAACTATAGTACATTTGCTTTTATTAACAATGGCCGTTAATTTTCTTAAAGCCTGACTCATTAACCTTGCCTGAAGTCCCATCATAGCATCGCCCATGTCCCCCTCAATTTCTTTTTGAGGTGTAAGGGCTGCAACTGAATCCACAACAATAATATCAACCGCACCGGAACGAACAAGATTTTCTGTAATTTCAAGAGCCTGTTCCCCTGTATCCGGCTGAGAAACCCAAAGTTCATCAATATTTACGCCGAGATTTTTTGCATAAATAGGATCCAGAGCATGCTCAGCATCCACAAACGCAGCAATACCGCCAAGTTTTTGTGCCTCAGCAATTGCATGAAGAGCAAGAGTGGTTTTACCGGAACTTTCAGGTCCATACATTTCGATTATTCTTCCGCGAGGGTATCCGCCTACACCTAATGCTTCATCCAAAAGTATTGAACCGGAAGGAATTACTTCAACTCCCTGAGCATCCGGCTGGGAACCCAGTTTCATTAATGCACCGGCACCAAACTGTTTTTCAATTTGAAGACGAGCAGCCTCCAGCGCCTTCAGTTTTTCCGACATATCTGCCGGAGGTTTAATTTCACTCATTTTTGCCACCTTAAATTACCTCCCACTATATATATATTCGCAAAAAATCATTTTCAGACATTTTTAAACCTATTTTTACAAAAAAAACAAAAAATTTTATTTTGATTTTCTCAAAGGCTGATAAACGCTTCTTCCAGAAAGAAGTATTTTCCCGTCAGTTACTTCAACTTTACCGAGAATTTTTACAGGTCTTCCACCTTCAATTTGAGGAACCGTGCTAAAAGTTACAGGAACTACGCCTTCAAGTTTTTCCAGATTATCGTCTCCCACAAGCAAATCACAGAAAAAACTTTCATTTTCAACCTGAACATTGGCAATTTTACCGGACCAGACAACCCAGCAGTTTCTAAAAAGCTCCGGTTCTTTTTCAACAAGGGAATATTCAAAATTGTCAGTTAAACTGTCAAAATCTTTTTTTTCAAAGTACGATTCCAAAAGCAAAGCTTTCTTTTTGATGGCAGTTGAAGCATTAGAATTCAAAAGTCTGTTTACTTCAATCTGAGCCATATTGTCCCTATAATCGTTAAAATATGAAACAGCCTTTTCGTAAATCTGAACTATAGCCTTATCTGAAAAAATATACTTAAAGGAAGACGAAGAAAGATCTGCCTGCTGGGGCGATTTTTTTTCTTCTTTTGAGAGGACTACATCACTGTAATTCTGTAAACGGCTACCAAGTTCCATTGAATTTCGGAGATTGAAAAAAAGTAAAAGCCCTAAAACTGCACCGGCCAAAGCTGCAAGAATTACTCCAGCCGTTTTTCCGCCTCCGCATTTTACCTGCGGAAAAAATTTCCGTATTTTGCCAGTATCAAACATAGTAAGAACAGACTCCCGCTTTCCGTCTTTTTTTATGAACTCAAGAGCTGCAGCAGCCTGTCTGTTTTCAGGATCAAGATGCAAAACTTCCAGATAATAATTTACGCTCCGGTCAATCCGGTCTTCAAAAAGATACACAGCCGCAAGACCAAGATTTAAATCAACGCTGTTGATTTTAATTTTTCTGGCTTCGGCAAAATAAGTTTTTGCATATCCGGGAACACCTGCATAAAGTTCTGCAATACCGAACAGAAGGTAATATTCAAAACTGTTGCGGTATACTTCCCTGGCATTTTCGAGAACGATTATTGCTTTTTGATACTTTCCCCGTTTTATATAGGAACGGGCAATTTCCAGTCTGGATTTGCTCATCTACTGCCGCTGCCTTATTTTCTTCATTATTGCATCAAGTTCTGCATTAAGCTGTTTTATTTCGTTTCTGTCAACAAATTCAGGATTAGACTGAAGGGAATTTATTCTGTTTATTAAATTCTGGATATATTCAGGATTAAGCTGATAATCATCAACAGGAGGAATAATAAAATCAACCTCTGGTTTCTTAACTTCCAGTTCCTCTTTTTTTACACTTTCAATGCTTATCCCCTCAGATTGAGGAGATTTTTCCAGTGCATCAACAAAGAAAAGTCCGTTAGGAAGCATTTTATCTGTTCCACAGGCAATATAAAATACTATAGTTCCCGTTTCGCCGGGTTTAAGTTTATGAACAGGCCAGTTTACTGCAACGGCAGAGTTATTATAGGCAAGAACAGAATTAAAACTTTTACCGGTGGCAATTACGGGAATCCACGGCGAATTCATTAAAACATTTCTATTGGCAAAAGAAACTTTCTCAACAGGAGTAACGGCTTTTCCGTCCAGAATAATCTGAAGCGAAACATTACCGTTGCCGGAAAATATACTCCTTTCTTTTTTGAAGGAATCAAACTGCATTTCTCCGTTAATTTTTAATCCGGATGATGTTGCAAAATGACAGTCCGTACCTTCTCCAAGAATTGTGTCAAAAACAGCCTTAATTTCGATTTCTTCGTAAACGGAATCAGAAATGTTCGTTGAATAAACAGTTACCCTTACCATATCTTCCGGTGTTCCCAAAACAGAGGCAACTGGAACAAAATCAAGAACAATCTGAGCCTTTTTTTCTATGATGTATGCCAGCTGAGCTCCAGAAGCAAGCCTGCGCAATTCTTTTACCACACCGGCATCTTTATTCAGGCGGAATGGAACTCCATTAACATTAGCCATAAAAAAAGTTGAACGGGAACTGTCATAACTGGAAAAAAGTGCCGTTTCCGTTTTAGATTCACCTTTGGCATAGACATTGAAAGAACTTGTATTTCCTCCCCGCAGGGAAAGACGGATTTTTCCGGCATTTACATCAAGTTTTTTTTCGGGAATATAAACCACACCCAGATGAGAATCGGTTTTTTCTTTAAGTTTTTCCTTTGCAGCTTTTTCCGCTTCCTTTATTTTTGCTTTAAGCTCAAGTTCTTCAAGCTGAGTTTTAGTTTTTTCTTCTGCATCTTTTACTTTCGACTGAGCATATTCCAAAGCCATTTCTTCTGCAGTTTTATCTTCGTCAAGTTCCAAAAGAGGATTTTTTTCTATAGAGACACCGGCTTCTGAATTTTTATTCCCGGACTCAGAAAAAAAATCGCCTCCAGAAAAAAGAAAAACAGTTCCAGCCAGAAAAAACAATACCGATTTTTTTTTCATAAATTATTTCTCCTCATTCCGCTGCTGGTCAAGAAGATACTGAAGCTGCCGGGCCTTCCTCTTTAGAGCCTCAACTTCAGAATCGTAAATCTGAGATGAATAACCAGAAGTATAGACAGAAAGAGGATAATCCTGTTCGTCTTCGTGTTTCTGCCCTGATACATTCTGATTTTCCTTACCGGAAGATGAAGTTTCAAGATTTTTGTTTTTTACTTCCAGTTCTGAATTTTTTGAAGACAACTGTTCATTATGCTTTTTTTCCAAGGCAAGCTGTTCTTCCAGAGAAGAAATTTTATCTTCAGCATCAGACAAAGCCTTTTTTAAGCCCAGTTTATCTTCCGTCTGCAGCAGTTTAAGTTGTCGTTCATATTCTTCCCTTGCAGCAATATTTTCTTCTCCGGTAACTTTCAGAAGGTAAACAAGTTTTTCCTCCCTCTGCCGCTGGGCAATCATTTCGATTCTGTATTTTGAATCAACAGCCCTGCTGCATTCTGGAAAATCACCGGCAATCCTCTCATACAGGGAACGAGCCGACTCAAAGTTATATTCTTCGTAAAAACATTCTGCAATCCAGTAAAGGGCAGAAGGATAAAGTTCACTATCCTGATTCTGATGGCAAAAATCGCTTAAAACAAGAACAGCCTCCTCATTACGATTTAGAAGATGAAGAGCTTTTCCTTTCTGAAACTGCATATAAGGCACATAAAAAGAATCAGGAAATTTTTGAAGGAACAGGGAAGCATCCTGAAGAGCTTGCATATATTCTCCTCCGTTCATTTCGCTCATAACAAGCATGTAAAGAGTTTCAGCATCATAACCGGAAGGAGAAGCAACAGCCTTACGCAAAAAAAACATTGCATCAGTCCAGTTGTTTTTTCTGTAAGATTCAAACCCCTGTTCCTGATCAAAGGAATATTTTCCATCTGCAAAAAGGCCGGACACAAAAAAGAACGGCATCACAAAAACAAAAAACGACAGCCTGAAAAATTTTCTGGAAACATACTTCATAAAACTTATCCCCTCCAGTTCAATTTTCCATTAAAAAATGCCGATCCGGAAACAACAATATCGCAGCCGGAATCAAGCACATCACTTAAATTTTCGCCACAAACACCACCGTCAACAGACACAAGATAATCAAGATTTTTTTCTTTTTTTATTTTCTGAAGACAGCGGACCTTTTCCAGACAATACGGAATAAGTTTTTGACCGCCGAATCCGGGATTTACAGTCATAACAAGAACAAGATCCACCAGAGGAAGAATTTGCTCAAGACAAGAAACAGGCGTAGACGGAACAATGGAAATTCCGCATTTTTTTCCGGCATTGTGAATATGGTTACAAAGCCTGTCAATGTGAACAGCAGATTCGTAATGAAAAGTAATCCAGTCTGCACCGGAGGAAATAAACGAATCCACCATTTCTTCCGGCCTTTCTACCATAAGATGAACATCAAACGGAAGATCCGTAAGCTGTCTTATAGACTTTATAACAGGCTGACCATAAGAAATTTGAGGAACAAAATGACCGTCCATAACATCTATGTGAATAAAACCAGCTCCGTTGTCCTTACAGAATATCAGTTCGTCCCGTAAGTTTGCAAAATCAGCAGAAAGAAGCGATGGTGCTAAAATTCTCTTTTCCATAACCCAAGAATAATAACAGACAATTTTAATAAAAACAATCTTAAAAATAAGGGCGGCTTTTGTTCCATTACATTCCACAAAACCAGGCTATCCGCACTTACGCTTTCGCTCCATTCGGCAGGCCGAACGCCTTCGGCGGTGCTCCTATCCTTGCCGCAGTAGTAAGAAATCTGTGGCAGTAAATCCAGTCTGAAAAAGAAAAAAAATTATCCGAAAAAGCTATTGACAGTTTTTTAGAAGTAAAGTATAAACTTTGTCCCATTTTTTCCTTTTTTTTCAAGATTTATTGACTAAACCCTGCATTTCAGTATAATAAAACAACACTATGAGCGGGTCGTCAGAAAAGGAACTGGAAACAGCATTAACTCTGCTGGAAGAAGCAAAACCGGAAGAAGCAAAAAAAATTCTTGCGGGCATTTACGAATTCAACCTGGATAATCAGGAAATTGAATTCGCAATATGGTGCTGCAACTACTGGGCAGATTTTTTCCGTCACTTTTCCGACATGGAACCAGAAGAACTGGGAGAACGCCTTTTATTCAAATGGAAAGAATTTTCAACTTCCCTTTCTCAAAAAAAAGAAGTTTTTAAAAGAGCTGTTTTTTCCGTTCAAACCGGCGTTTTTACACAGGCGCTTCATTGTTTTTCAAAAAGCGACGAATTTCAACAGTCTGCACAAAAATCTGAAATTCTCTTAAAAAAGGGAATCTGCCACAAAAAACTCGGTCAGTACAAGCAGGCTTTAACTTGTCTCGAAGAAGCAAACCGCATTTCGCAGGGGCAGGCCGAAATTCTGGCAGAAATGGCAGACTGCTACGCTTTGTGCGGCATGGAAAAACAGGCAAAAGTTCTTTTCAGGGAATCTTTTTTTATTGATGCAAAAAAAATAAATCTTGCGTTCCTCGATTCACAGTTAATTAAATGCCTTATCGGTAAAACAGAAGAAAAGGGTTTTTCCGGCGAAGAACTTCAATACTGGATTCCTGTCTACGGAGTTCTTTACGGTGTACTGAATGTTACAAGAAAGCTTAGAAGTCAGGAAGCAGGAAAACTGCGGCAGGAAATTTTTGAAACGGAAGTCGAAATAAAAAATCCGGCCTCCAATGCAAAAATCCTTAAACCAAAACTTCTTTTCATGTATTTCAGGCTTATGGATTATTATGTTCAGAAAGGCGGCATGGAAAATGAAATTTCCGAACTTCTCTTGCACATAAAAATTCTGGATCCTGACATTTATAAAATATACGCAAAATAAATAAGTTCCGTCAGAAAAAAAAATCCGGCGGAAACCTAAAAAAAATAAAACAACAGTCTGCGTTGCAGATTTTAGAGTGTAAAACAGTTTGCAGTGCAAACTATTTATTGGGAGAACACTATGTCCGAAGAACTTGTATCAAAAGTCCAGGAAATGCTCAAAGAAGAAACCTGGACAAGAGCAACAATCACAAACTACTCAAAAAACGACTTAATTGCACTGTCGGAAATTGTAGAAAAAGCAAGAGAAGAAAACTGCTCGGAAGCAGTCAAGGCTGTCTGCGATGAACAGCTTTCTCACACAAAAGACAGCATTATCGCTCTTTTTATTTCGGGTATGTTCGGCTTAAAAGAAGGCAAACTCGACAACAACTATCTGGTAAATCTTGTTGACTTTTTCCAGAAAAATCACAAGGAACAGATTGTAGTTTACATCTGCGAAACAATTCTGGACATTGATTCAAACAATAAATTTGCAATCCGCACACTGGCAGAATATTACCGCTCTTCCGGCTCCGAAAAAGCATGGGAACTTTACGAAAAACTTGTAAAAATCGATGTAGAAGAAGCAGAAATTGCCAAACTTTTGTCAGAGCATTACGAATCATCCGGCGACAGAAAAAATGCCGTTGTTTACTGCAAAAAAGCTCTTCTCCGCTTTGTAAACACAAAAAACATGACAGCCGTAAAAGAATGCTGGACAAAACTTGTATCCCTTATTCCCGAAGAAATAGACTTTTTCCTTCTCGTTCAGAGAAAAGTTGAAAAAACAATCAGCCCGGATAAAAGCGCACTTCTTCTTCACGACCTTTATCCATACTACAAAGACAATGCACCTTCATCACCTAAAAAATGGGATATTGCAATTCAGCTTTTAAAAATCATACTTACCATAGACCCTAAAGATTACTGGGCAAGAAACGAAATTGCCTCCTGCTATCAGGGAAAATACGCAAAAAATCCTAATGTAGATGAATATATCCGTTCTTCAAACCTTACACAGAATTTCCGCAATGTATTTGAAGCTATAAACGACTTTGAAAAACACATTGCATTCGGCGTAAAAAACTTTGTTTATCACAGAACATGGGGCGTTGGAATTATTACTAAGGTTGAAAACGATACATTAACAATCAATTTCGGCCGCAAAAACGGTGTAAAGCAGATGGCTTTAAAAATGGCCGTTACAGCATTGCAGCCGCTTGCAAGAGATCATATCTGGGTTTTAAAGGCAACAAAATCAAAAGAAGATCTTGTTAAAATATTCAAAGACTCAAAAGACAAGTCCGAAGCCCTTAAAATCATAATAAAATCTTTTGGAAACAGTTGCGACTTCAAACGGATTAAAGCAGAACTTGTACCTTCCATCCTTACTCCTGGTGAATGGACAAGCTGGAATTCTCAGGCAAAGAAAACTCTGGAAACAAACCACATTTTCGGTGTAAATCCGAATAACATCAACGAATACATTGTCCGCGATGCAAAAATTTCTCCAGAAGAAAAACTCAGCAACGAATTTAAGGCTCAAAAACAGTTTATGCCTCGTGTCGATGTATTCATGAAGTATATCAACACCGACGAAGCAGACAAAGAAAGTGAACTTTTCACCGATATGTACAACTACTTTAAAGGGTTCCTTAAAAGCACCCATCAGGTAATAAACGAGCAGGTTGCAGCTTCGTATCTGGTAGTTAAAAAGGTTGGGGAACTTCTTCCTAATCTGGCATTTGTTCCAGCCATGACTTTTAAAGATTTATACGACGGAATTGAAAATCCTAGGGAAATGTACACTCTCCTTAAAGACACAAAAAATACAACCTTACAGGAAGATTTCCTAAAGTGCGTAAGGCTTCTTCCAGACTGGGTAGATCAGTATCTTATTCTGTTCCCTACAGTTCTTAACAAAAAAATGCTTCAGGAACTGTTGGAAACAGGCAACAAGGAAAAAGTTCAGCTTCTTGCCGTAAAAGCCTTTGAAAATTTCCGTGACTACAAAGAGACCGTTCTGTTCTTCTTTGAAAACTGCCGGGATGAAGCATGGTTCCAGGAAACAGGAATTACCCTGCAAAAACAGCTTATTTCCATTGTAAACATTATTTCCCAGTCTTACAGGGAAATCGAAAATCATGTTGATTCAACGGAAAATAAAAAAATAATCAAAAATGCCCAGAATCTGATTTTTGGCGATAAAAATTCAAGTCAGAATGTTTATGCCGACTATATGCTGTCCTGCGACATGGAAAATATGACCCACATGTACACTCTTATTGATGATGTACCTGGAATTGACAGTTCCATTAAACAAGCTCTCCGCAACAAGATTCTCGAAAAATATCCAGACTACAAATTCCGTGCAAAAGAAGAAAAATCTTCTTCACCAAAAGGAATGTTTGTTACAAAGGCAAAACTGGACGAAAAGAAAGCTCTTGAAGCAAAACTTACTACAGAAGATATTCCTGCCATTGCAAAAGAAGTTGCAGATGCAAAGGAAAAAGGCGACTTAAAGGAAAACGCAGAATATATTGCTGCCAAAGAAGCTCAGCACAAGTTGAATGTGGATTTAAAACGCCTGCAGGGAGAACTTGCCAGAGCCGTAATTTTCGATCCTACAACGGCAACTTCTTCAATCATTTCCTTCGGTACAGAAATCGTATTAACAGATAATATTTCTGGAAAAGATGAAACATACACAATCCTCGGACCGTGGGAATCTGATCCGGCAAACGGAGTAATCTCCTATATGTCGCCTTTCGGAAATGCCATTCTTGATGCAAAAGTCGGAGACAGGCTGGAATTTTCCATTAACGAACATAAGAACGACTACACCGTAAAAAGCATTAAAATAGCCAAAATTTAACCTGTGCATATCCTTGTCGGCTGCGGCAAGGATTCTAGCGGTATTCAAAAAAAATCGGCGGACTTCAGTCTGCTGATTTTTTTTATTGGTAACACACGCTAACAAAGCTAAAATCAACCTGTTTTCATAAAAAAATGATTAGAGAAGCAAAAAAATCAGATTTAAAAAGAGTAATGGAATTATACGAAGCCGGTAAAAGTTTTATGAGGGCAAACGGCAATGACTGCCAGTGGATAAACGGATATCCTCAGGAATCTTTAGTTTTAGAGGATATTAAAAACCACTGTCTTTTTGTTATGGAAGACGGGAATTCCATATACGGCGTTTTTTCTTTTATTACCGGTAATGACCCCACATACAACACCATCGACGGAAAATGGATTAACACAGAACCTTACGGCACCATTCACCGAATCTGTGGCGACGGCTCAAAAAAAGGTGTTTTAAATGATTGTGTTCTTTGGGCAGAAAAAAGAATACGCAATTTAAGAATCGACACTCACGAGAAAAATATTCCCATGCAAAATGCCATAAAAAAGGCCGGCTTTGAATATTGCGGAATAATTCATATCAGCGACGGCTCTCCAAGACTTGCCTACCAGAAAATCTGCACAATCTGACACAACTGTATCTTAATTGAATACGACTTAATTTATTGATATAATAGTTTTTCTGAAATTAAAATTTAACCTCGGAGTTTAAAAAGTGTTTCTCAAAAGTTTGGATATTTTTGGCTTTAAATCCTTTGCAGATAAAACTCATATAGAATTTTCAGACGGCATTACTGCCCTTTTAGGTCCAAATGGCTGCGGAAAAAGCAATGTTGTTGATGCTGTAAAATGGGTTCTTGCAGAAAACAGGGCTAAAAATCTCAGGGCCGATACAATGGAATCTGTAATTTTTAACGGTACAGAAACCCGCCCACCTGTAAACATTGCAGAAGTTACTCTGACCATTGCCAACGAAAACGGTCTTCTCCCAATGGAAGAAACTGAAATTGCAATAAAACGCCGTTACTACCGCTCTGGAGAAAACGAATACTATCTTAACAACAGGCAGGTAGGACCTACAGAAATCCGCCGGCTTTTTATGGATACTGGTGTAGGAAAGGCTGCATACTCGGTAATGGAACAGGGAAAAATCGATCAAATTCTGTCTTCCAAGCCAGAAGACCGGCGGTATCTGTTTGAAGAAGCTGCAGGAATAAGCCGTTCCAAAGCCGAATGTGCCGAAGCCGAAAAAGAACTGGAACGCACACGGCAAAATCTGGCACAAATAGAAGTGGCCCTTGTCGAAAACAAAAGAAACTACGAAACTTTAAAAGTTCAAAGCGAAAAAACCATAAAATACAGAACACTTAAAGATGAAATTTTTAATCTTGAACTGGATATTCAGCTTTTAAAACTGAAAGACTTTTCTCAAAACAAAGCCCGTCAGGAAGAGTTAAAAAAACAGCTGGAAGAAAAACGGACTTTAGTTCAAAAGGAAATAAACGAAATTCAGGCTGCAGTTTCTGAAAATGACGATAAAATAAAAGACCTTCAGTCAAAATATAATTCACTTCAAGTTGAACTTGCTACTGTTCAGACCGAAAAAACAAACAAACTTCAGCGGGCTCAGGAATATAACCAGCAGGAAAAACAGAGTCGTGGAAGAATTTCCGTTCTGGAAGTAAAGCAGGCAAACATTAAAGAAAACATCGACAGCTACAACGAAGAAATAGACGAGCAGGAAGCAGAACTTCATTCAAAAGAAAAGCAGCTGAAAACCCTTAAAGAAAATATAGATTCATTTACAACAAGCATTACTTCTTCAACTTCAAAAATTGCCGAAAACGACAGGCTTTCTGAAAAATGCGGAATTGAAATTGACTGTCTGAATACTGATATTCAGGAACTTCAAAAACAGCTGGGAGAAATTACAGAAGATATTGTCCGGGAATTAGATACAAAGCTGAGAGATTCATCTTTTTCTTCTGCCGCCTCCCAACAAGCAAAAGAAGAACTGGAAACTTCCATTGCGAAAATAAAAATTTTCAGCGAAGGTCGAAAAAACATTTTCTGTGACTATGCAACACTTTCCGTTCATTCACCAGAAGAAAATAAAATTCAAATTGAAAATGCAATTTCTGCCTTTTCCGAAATAACTTCTCTGGCCGAAACGACTCAATCAGCTCTGGAAAAATACGAATCTTTCATGCCTGACTTTATCGAAGATTTTCTTTCTCCAGAAGGTATAATTACAAAAAAACGGAATATCGATACAAAAATTTCTGACATAAACAGAAGAATCCTTCAGATTCAGCAGCAGATTCAAGGCTATAAATCGGAAAATTCTTCCCTGCAGAAAAAAATCAACGAATACCGGGATTCCCTGAACCAGTTTAGAATTTCCGAAGCCTCTATGGCCCAGGCAATTTTTGGGGCAAAAAGTCATATTGATTTAATCCGCAGGTCTTTGGCCGGTGAACAGGCAAATTTACGGCAGAACGAAGAAGAACTTTTTTCCGAAAAAAAAGCCAGAGAAGAACTGGAAGAACAGATTGAAGAAATTCAGGAAGAACTGGCATTAATTGAACGGAGAGGTCAAAAATGTGCTGACCAGATGTCTCAGATTAACAGCGAAATTTTAAAATGCAACTCATCTGGAAGCGGCACAAAGCAGAAATTAGACAAAAAAGAAGAAGAACAACGGAAAATTCAGCGTCAATATGAACAGCTGGCCATGGATCTTTTAACAAGCGACAACGACATAAAAAATATAAAACAGAATTTTATTGATACCCACAGCCGGGATTTAATGGAATTTGAAGAGCGGATGTTCAAAATTACAGTTTCTTCAGCAGTTTTACGGGAAAAACTTTCCAAAACAAAAGAAGATTTTAAAAATCTTGGCTCGGTAAACCTTATGGCACCGGAAGAGTTTGAAGAACAGAAAGAACGATACGAAAAACTTCAGGCAAGTTTTGATGATACAAATAAATCTCTGGAAAATTTAATCCGTGTTTCCGATGAAATAAAAACAAAATCAACGGAAATGTTCCTTGATACATATAATAAAATCAAGAAAAATTTTCATAATATGTTCCGAAGAATGTTCGGTGGCGGACGGGGAGAACTGCGGCTTGTAGATCCTCAGAATGTGCTTACTTCTGGAATTGATATTTTTGCAGAACCTCCTGGAAAAAAACTTCAGAATATTACCCTTCTTTCCGGTGGTGAAAAAACAATGACAGCCGTTGCCCTTCTCTTTGCCACATATCAGGTAAGGCCGAGCCCGTTCTGTCTTTTGGATGAAATTGATGCCGCACTTGACGATAAGAATGTATCCAGTCTTGTTCAGGCACTCCGCTCATTCTCAAAACTTTCTCAGTACATTGTAATTACCCATAACAAAAAAACGGTTACAGGGGCAAGTACAATGCTTGGTGTAACAATGCAAGAATCCGGCGTAAGTAAAATTATGACAATGCGGCTTGATAAGGCTATTGATACATCAAAAGATGATGATAATGAGAATTTTGTAGAAGAAGATGTTGCACCAGAAGAAAATGTTTACATTCCTCCCCGTCCGGCAAAAAGAA
>CAMAFU010000013.1 GCA_945833725.1 uncultured Treponema sp. | reverse complement strand
CTTATTGTAAATACAATGGTTCAAATAAAAGGCGAAAAAGAGGCAATGGACTATTTTGCTAAGGTCGATAAAAATATCTGCCAGTATACAAAATCTGGTTCAGGACCTTCTAAACTTGTTCCAAAAGGAGAAGTTGTAATTGGCGTAGGCTTCCTTCACGATGTTGTATACCAGATTGTAGACAACGGTTACACAAACATTGGAATGACTGCTCCATCTTCTGGAACATCTTACGAAATTGGTGCAACTGCAATTTTTAAAGGTGCAAAAAATCTCGACAATGCAAAAAAATTCATCGAATTCGCCCTTTCTCCAGAGTGTGTTAATCTTGCACAGGACAACGGTTCTTATCAGTTCCTTGTTATAGACAATGCAAAACCTGTAGAAGCAGCTGTTAAAGCAGGCTTAGATAAAATCGAAACAATCAACTACGATTTTGACGATGCAAAAATCAACGGCCCTAAATACTATGGTGAGTTCTTTGAAGTTATTAACAAAGACGACAGGGTAAAAACAAAATAAAGGTAAAAATTCGGGGGCAGTGTAATTTTCGCTAACCCCTGAGTTTTTTTTACAAAAATTTATAATCCGGCTGGACTTATTGTTTTGCCGGATATTTTTTGGAAAACAGTTATGACTAATCAGGGAAAATTTTTAGACAGAAAAAAACTTATGGCAGACCCCATAATGATGGTTACAATAATTGCCGTATCTGTTTTTCTTTTGCTGTTCATCCTTTATCCTCTTGTTATTCTTCTTGCCGACAGTGCTGTTGTTGAAAATTCCGTAATAAAAGACGGCTTAAAGGAAACTTCTACTTCAATAGGTTTTGGCAATTTTGTCAGAATTTTTAAAATGTCGTCGTTCCGAAAGTCAATCGTAAATACGCTGTGGCTGGGATTCGTTTCTGGAATAGGTGCTACTGCAATAGGTTTCCTTTTTGCTTATGTAGATTCCTATGTTGATACAGGTTCTGTTTTTGTTAAAAAACTTTTCAGTCTTGTTTCTGTTCTGCCTGTTGTTTCTCCGCCTTTTGTTCTTTCCCTTTCTGCAATTTTTCTTTTCGGACGGACAGGCCTTGTTACAAGAACAATACTTAATTTGAATCAGACAAGTCTTTATGGCTGGCGGGGAATTGCCCTTGTGCAGATAATGACTTTTTTTCCAGTCTGTTA
This sequence comes from uncultured Treponema sp., assembly GCA_945833725.1. Taxonomy (GTDB): domain Bacteria; phylum Spirochaetota; class Spirochaetia; order Treponematales; family Treponemataceae; genus Treponema_D. The sequence continues at coordinate 16,721 of CAMAFU010000013.1, read as the reverse complement.
CCTTATGCTGAAAGGTCTTTTAAAAAACATAGATCCTTCTCTGGAAGAAGCGGCAAGAAATCTTGGTGCCGGAAGATTTCAGGTTTTTAAAACTGTTACGCTTCCGCTTCTTCTTCCTGGTCTTGGCAATGCTTTCCTTGTTACTTTTATTGAATCTGTTGCCGATTTTGCAAACCCTATGATTATCGGCGGAAACTTTGACACTCTGGCAACTTCGATTTATCTTCAGCTTACAGGAGCTTACGATAAAGCCGGTGCTACGGCTATGGCAGTTGTTCTTCTTGTAATTTCCATGGGGCTTTTTATAATCGAAAAATACTGGCTTGAGCGTAAATCCGTTGCAACTTTAACAGGTAAGGCAAGCCGTGAGCGGCAGCCTGTAAAAGATAAATCTGTCCGATATCCTCTTGTTACTATATGTATTCTTATATCTGTTTTTGTGCTTGTTATGTATGCCCTTGTTCCGCTGGGATCTCTTTTTAAGCTTTGGGGCCGGGATTACAGTCTTTCATTAAAATGGTATCAGTATATTTTTAAAAACAAAGGCTGGCGGGTTTTTACAGATTCCATGTATCTTTCTCTCCTTGCTTCTCCTGTAACGGCCTTTTTATCAATGATAATTGCATATCTTGTTGTAAAAAGAAAATTCCCCGGACGAAGTTTAATGGAATTTGTTGCAATGCTGGCAATGGCCGTTCCTGGAACTGTTCTTGGTGTGGGATTCATACGGGGTTTTAATTCCGGGCTTTTTCATACGGGAGTTCTTTCCGGTATATATGGCACGGGTGCTATTCTTGTAATTGTCTTTATAGTCCGTTCTCTTCCTATAGGCACAAGGTCTGGAATTGCTGCGTTACGGCAGATTGATAAATCCATAGAAGAGGCTGCCTATGATATGGGAGCTGACAGCGGAAAGGTTTTTGCTACGGTAACTCTTCCGCTTATAAGGGATTCTTTTATTTCCGGCTTTGTTACGACTTTTGTCCGTTCAATTACAGCTATATCGGCAGTTATTCTTCTTGTAACGCCTAAATATCTTCTTATTACTGTACGGATAAACGAATTTGCAGAAAAAGGCGGATACGGCGTTGCCTGTGCGTATGCGACAATACTCATTTTAATAACATATCTTGCAATTTCCATAATGAATGTTTTGCTTTCAAAATTGGGAACAGGCAAGAAAATTAAAAATTAACGGTGTTTGCGGAGGAAAATTATGACGGAAAAAACTCCTAAAGGTGTAAGACTTGAACATATTACTAAAATTTATCAGGATCCCAAAACTAAAAAAGATTTTAATGCAGTTGATGATGTTTCTCTGGACATAAAGCCTGGAAGTTTTGTAACTCTTTTGGGGCCTTCCGGTTGTGGAAAAACTACGACTTTAAGAATGATTGCCGGTTTTGAAAGCCCGGACAAAGGCGAAATTTTTCTTGGAGAAAAGCCTATAAATCAGCTTACGCCGAATAAACGGGATACGGCAATGGTTTTTCAAAGTTATGCGCTTCTTCCTCATTACAATGTGTTTGACAATATTGCTTATGGGCTAAAAGTGCGCAAACTTCCAAAAGATGAAATAAAACAGAAAGTTACGGAAATTCTTTCTCTGGTAGAACTGGAAGGAAAAGAGGAAAGACTTACGAATCAATTGTCTGGCGGTCAGCAGCAGCGTGTTGCTTTGGCAAGGGCGCTTGTAATGCAGCCGGGAGTTCTTCTTTTTGATGAACCTTTAAGCAACCTTGATGCAAAACTTCGTGTTTCCATGAGGACTGAAATCCGTAAAATTCAAAAAAAACTTGGTATAACGGCAATTTATGTTACCCACGATCAAAGTGAAGCCATGAGCCTTTCGGACGAAATTATCCTTATGAACAAAGGTAAAATTGCCCAGAAGGGAACGCCTCAGGATATTTATTACAAGCCTGAAAACGAGTTTGTTGCAGATTTTATTGGAGAGGTAAACTTTCTTTCCGGTAAAGTTGAAAGCGTGTCTGGAAATAATGTGTGCGTTAATGTGGATGGAGAAAAAATAAATGCAACAACATCAAAGGAACTTGCTTCAGGGGACAGCTGCAAAATTGTAATACGGCCTGAAAATGTTTTTCTTTCCGATGCTAAAGGCGTAAAATGCCGGGTAATTCTTTCTACTTTTATGGGAGCGTACCAGCATTATCAGGTTGAAGCCTGCAATACTGTAATAAAAATAAACGATTACAATCCAAGAGGGCATAAACTGTTTTCTTCTGGCGATGAAGCCTTTATTGATTTTGAAGGAGCAAACCTGCATACTTTGTAAAAGTTTTTTTCCGTGAGTGATTGGAGCACCGGCTTTGCCGTCCCGTAACAAAGTGGAGGGATGAGCCGAACAGGCGAAGTGCGCAAAGCACGACCCGGAATGAAACGGAATTGAGCATGGCGAAATGCAGTGGAATGAAGGGGCACGGCTATATTTTTAATTGAACATACATAATTGACATAAAATTTAAAAAATGGTACTATCCCCTCAACATTTTAATAGAAATATTTTAATGGATCCGCAAAAAACGGGTCCATTTTTATTTAAGGCAGGTTTTCTTTATGGAATATATTCCTTTAAATTCCTATCCTTATTATTCTCAGTGCGAAGAAATTGTCTGTAAGCTGGGTTATCATCTGGTGGAATTAAGAATTTCAAAATCCGGCAGAACAACAAAAATTCTTGCTGTTATTACTGGTGCGGATCCCTGTGTTTCTATCGGTGTAAATGACTGCTCTAAGGTTCATCGCCTGCTTCTTGAAAAACTGGAAGAACTTTTAGGAACTGATGATACATACATGGAGCTGACTTCTCCTGGAATGGAACGGAATATAAAAAACGGTGCTGAATTTTCTTTGTTTACCGGCAGGGAAGTTCGTGTTTGGGATAAAAATATTTCTGACTGGGTTGGAGGAAAGGTTTGTTCTTCTGACAGTAAGTCTGTTACTTTGGAAATTGCGCAGGATGACGGTTCTTCTGTTCAGAAGTCTGTTGACTACGCTGATATAGCAAAAGCAAAATTTATTCACTTGTAAGGGAGGCTTGAATTATGTCAGAAATGGCAGAAGCAATCCGTGAACTTATTGAAGAAAAAGGTTTTTCGGAAGAATCAGTCAAGCAAACTGTAGAAAGCGCTCTTAAGGCAGCGTACAAAAAAACTTTTGGAACGGCAGATAACTGTGTTGTAAAATTTGCAGACGATTTGTCGGATGTGTCTGTTTATTCAAGAAAAGTTATTGTTGATGGTGTTTATGATCCTGTTACGGAAATTGAACTGGAAGATGCCCTTAAAATGAGCGAAGAATGTGAAGAAGGGGATGAAATCGATATTCTTGTAGATCCAAAATCCTTTGAGCGTTCGGCTGTTTCTACTGGAAAGCAGGCTGCTCATCAGGGGTTGAGCGAAAGTTTTAAAGACAATCTTTACAATGAATATAAAGACAAAATCGGTGAAGTAATTATCGGTTACTACCAGAGGGAATACCGCGGTAATATTTATGTAGATTTAGGTAAAGTTGAAGGCGTTCTTCCGTTAAGGTATCAGAGTCCTCGGGAAGAATACAGAAAAAATGACAGAATTAAGGCTGTTATTGTTGATGCAAAAAAGACTTCCAGCGGTCTTCAGCTTGTTTTGAGCCGTACAGATCCTAAATTCGTGCAGTCTATTGTTGAACTTGAAGTTCCGGAAATCGAAGACAAAACAATCGAAATTTTCAAAATTGTCAGGGAAGCAGGATACCGCACAAAAATTGCCGTACTTTCCAATAAACCGGAAGTTGATCCTGTAGGGGCTTGTGTAGGTCCTAAAGGTGTTCGCATTCAGAATGTAATCCGGGAACTTGAAGGTGAAAAAATCGATGTTCTCCGCTACGATCCTGATCCTGTAGTTTTTATAAAAAATGCCCTTGCACCTGCAGAGGTTGTTAAGGTTTACATTACCGACGAAGAAAAAAAACAGGCTCTTGCTGTTGTAACAGATACTCAGTTTTCTCTGGCTATTGGTAAACAGGGTATGAATGTTCGTCTTGCAAACAAACTGTGTGACTGGTCAATCGATGTTAAAACAGAAGAACAGGCCGCAGAAATGGATTTAAGTTCCTTTGCTACAAGAAAAGCTGCTGAACAGTTGTTTTCTGGTGGCGAGGCTGAAGAAGAACAGAGTGTTGAACAGGAAATTTCTGCTATATCTGAACTGCCTGGAATTGATTCGGATGTTGCTCAGGCTGTTAAAAATGCAGGTTATGATGATATTCAGGATTTTGTTGATGCCTACGATTCTGGTACAATGAAGGTTGAAGGTGTAACTCAGGAACAGCTTGATGAAGTCAGTAGAATTCTTCAGGAATTTGTTGAATTTGTTGATGAAGAAGTTGAGGAGCAGGAAAATGATGAAGGTGAAGAAGAATATCAGTGTCCTGCCTGTGGAGCAAAAATCACCCTCGATATGTCAAAATGTCCTGAATGTGGTGTAGAACTTGAATTTAAATACGGAAATTCTTAAAAATGAGAATGATGTAAAAATGCTTTTTTTCCGGGGCTTTTCCTCTGAAATAAAGCGGATTTAAGTTTTTAATCTTTGATTTTATAAAAATAAAAGCCGTAAAAATAACATTTTATTTGCGGTTTTTTGAATAAAAGTAGTACGAATAATTAAATTAAGAGGTTAGACTGAATAATATGGCTGATGAAACAGAGAAAAAGCCCGGATTTGTGCTGAATAAGAAGAAATCTGAACCAATTACAGAAAACAAAACTCAAAATCCAGTACCTGCCGGTGCATCAGAAAAGAAAAAGGTTGTTGTTGTTAGGAAAAAAACTCCTGTGCAGGAAACTAAAAATCGCAGTGCCGGTTCTGGTGGAGAACAGAAAGTTTCTGTGCGTCCGGTAATAAAAAAAGCACCGGCATCTTCTCCTGCTGCAACTTCTCAGGAACATGTTTCTTCTGGAACTTCCCGTCCGCAGCAGCCAAAAAACCCGACCCCTGTTCGTACTGCTTTTGAACTTACTTCTGCCCGCCCTAATGTAAAAGCCGGAAACCTTTCGGATCGTCCGAAAAATAACGGTTATAGATCTGGCAGCGGTGGCTGGGGTAACAGAGACGGAAACTATAACGGTGGCAGCAGACAGTATGGCAATGGTCAGCGCCGTGAAGGCGGTTTTTCTGGGGCTCAGGCCAGAGAAAATTACCAGAATAACCGTGATCGAAACAGTCAGGGAAACGGCTATAACAGGCAGAATTCTCAAAACGGTCAGGGCGGTTTTAACCGTGGTAACGGCGGTAGCTTTAACAGAGGTGTTGGCGGTTCAAGACCAGGCTTTGGAAACAGAACCGGCGGATTTAGCGGAAGAATGCCTTTTTCTCCTCGCCCTGGTTTTGGTGGAGCACCTGTTGCTTCTGCAATTCCTGAACAGAAATCTCAGGGTAAAAAAGCTTTTAAAGGCAAAAAACAGGTATACAACAACAGAAAAGATAAAGAAGAACTTTTTGATGAAGAGGAACTTTATAAGAAAAAGCAGGCAACGCCGGCAAGTGTTGTACCTAAATCAATTGATATAATGGGTTCTGTTTCTGTTTCAGACCTTGCCAAAAAGATGAACCTTAAAGCCGGTGAACTTATTGGTAAACTTATGTCTATGGGTGTAATGGCTACAATCAACCAGGCTATTGACTCCGATACTGCAACTCTTCTGGCAGCAGAATATAACTGCGAAGTTCATCTTGTATCCCTTTACGAAGAAACTGTCATTAAAAGTGATGTAGGTAAGGAAGGGGAAGAACAGTTCAGACCTCCTATTGTTACTGTTATGGGTCATGTTGACCATGGTAAAACAAAAACTCTTGATGCCATTAGAAAAACTAATGTTGTTGCTGGAGAAGCCGGAGGAATTACTCAAAAAATCGGTGCTTATCAGGTTAAGACAGATAAGGGCATGATTACTTTCCTGGATACTCCCGGTCATGAGGCTTTTACAATGATGAGGGCTCGTGGTGCTCAAATTACTGATGTATGTGTTCTTGTTGTTGCTGCTGATGACGGTGTTATGCCTCAGACTCTCGAAGCTTTGAGCCATGCAAAAGATGCAAAAGTTCCTATTGTTGTTGCCGTTAATAAAATCGACAAGCCGGATGCTAATCCAGACAAGGTAATGACTCAGCTTGCTGAACAGGGGCTTACTCCTGAAGAGTGGGGTGGAGATACTCAATATGTAAAAATTTCTGCTCTTAAAGGTGAAGGAATTGATGACCTTCTTGATGCAATTCTTCTTCAGGCAGAAATGCTTGAATTAAAAACTCACTACAATACCAGAGCTGAAGGAAAGGTTATTGAATCCAGAGTTGATCAGGGTAGGGGTGTTGTAGCCGATGTTGTTGTTCAGAGGGGAACATTAAAAGTCGGAGATCCTTTTGTTGCCGGAATATATTCAGGTAAAGTTCGTGCCATGTTTAACGACAGGGGCGAAAAGGTTCTGGAAGCAACTCCATCTATGCCAGTAGAAGTTTTAGGTCTTGACAGCATGCCTAATGCCGGTGATCCTTTCCAGGTTACAGAATCTGAACGGGAAGCCAGAGAATTTTCTAACAAGCGGCAGGATCTTAAACGGCTTGAGGCTTCCAAAACTGTTAAAAAACCTAGTCTAGAATCTGTATTTGATGATATTGCCGAAAGAGAAATAAAAGAACTTAAAGTTATAATTAAGGCCGATCTTCAGGGTTCTGCAGAGGCGTTAAAATCAAGTCTGGAAAAACTTTCAACTTCGGAAATCCGCCTGAATGTAATTCATTCTTCTGCCGGTGCAATTAACGAAAGCGATGTTTCCCTTGCATCTGCTGATGATAACTGTATTCTTATTGGATTTAATGTTCGTCCGACACCAAAAGCAAAAATTCTTGCAGAAACAGAAAAGGTGGAAATACGAAAATACAATATTATTTACAAGTGTGTTGAAGAAATTCAGCAGGCTATGGAAGGTATGCTCCGGCCTGATACTATCGAACAGAATATTGGTACTGTTGAAGTTAGAAATACTTTCAAGGTTCCTAAAGTTGGTGTTATTGCCGGTTGTTATGTTACAGACGGTATGGTAAAGCGTTCAAGTACAATTAACCTTATTAGGGATGGCATTGTAAAGTGGAGCGGAAAAATTTCTTCATTAAAGCGATTTAAAGATGATGCAAAGGAAGTTCGTTCCGGTTTTGAATGTGGTATTGGTCTTGAAAACTGGCAGGATATTCAGGTTGGAGATCAGCTGGAAGTTGTAGAATATGTAGAAGTTGCAAGAAAACTTGGTGAAACTTTAGTTGATGAAAAAGCCGAAGCCGAAAAACAGGCAAAAATCCGTTCCGAACAGGCAAAAGCAAAGGCTATGGAGCAGGCTGCCTTAGAAGCTGCTCTCGAAGCCGAGGCAAAAGCCAAAGGTAAGGCAGAAAAAGCTGCTAAACGGGCTGCCAAACTTTCTTCAGAAGCGGGAGAATCTTTATAATGGGTGAATTTAGAATTGAAAAACTGGGTGAGCAGATTCGCGGGGAAATTGCTATGCTAATTTCCCTGCAAAAAGTAAAGGATCCCAGAGTTTCAACTTTTTTAACAATAAACCGGGTGGAAGTTGCAAGAGACCTTTCGTATGCAAAAGTTTTTGTTTCAAGCTTTTTGCCAGAAGGTCAGATTCATAAAGGTGTTGCAGGCCTTAACAGTGCCGCAGGCTTTATTCAGACTTCCATTGCAAAAAAATTGACAGTCAGAAAATTTCCCAAACTGACTTTTGTAGCAGATCCTTCCGTTAAGCAGGGATTTGATATGGTTAACAGGCTGAACAGGCTTGAAGCTGAGGAAAAAAACTCTGGTGGCGAAAACTCAGGTATCTAAGTCCGGTATACTTCTTCTGGCAAAGCAGAAGGGGTGTACCAGTTTTTCTTCTTTATCAGCAGTAAAAAAATCTCTTGAAACTTCAAAGGTTGGTCATACAGGAACTTTGGATTCTTTTGCCGACGGTCTTCTTGTTGTGCTTACAGGAGGTATGACTCGTCTTGTTCCTCATATAACTTCCTTTGATAAAACTTATCTTGCAGTTTTTGAATTCGGTACAGAAACAGATACTTTAGACCCTACAGGAAACATTGTAGGCACAGGACCTGTTCCTTCAAGAAAACAAATTGAAGATGTACTTCCTGAATTTACCGGTGAAATTTTTCAAGCTCCTCCTTTGTTCAGTGCTCTTCATATAAATGGAAAAAGGGCAAGCGATATTGCAAGAAGCGGAAGTTCTGTAAAAATGCCGGAGCGTAAAATTACTGTTCATTCAATAAAACTTCTTGAATGGCAGGATCGTTATGCACTTTTTGAAATTTCCTGTTCAAAGGGCACATACATCAGGTCTTTGGCCCGGGATATTGCCAGAAGGTGCGGAACTGTTGCTCATGTTACAGCTTTGCGCCGCACAAAAGTAGGTCCTTTTTCCCTTGAAAATGCAGCTCTTTATTCTCTTTTGGACGAATTTTCCATTGAGTCTGGAATAAAAGAAAATGCCTTAAATTCAGTAAATCAAAATTTAACCGAAAAAAACGACGGGATCTGTGGCGAAATAAAAAAATCACTTTTGCCAATGAATATTCAGCTTGCAGAATACTGTGGCTTTGTTCCTGCAATTTTAACACAGGCGTATATACAGGATTTTATAAACGGCAGAAAATTAAAAAATCACGCTTTTCTGTACAAAACCGTTCCCCCTGAAAATTGTGAATTTGCAGTTTTTTATCCTGATTTAACTTTTGCCGGTGTCGTTAAAAAGCAGAAACGAAAACTTTCTTATGGCTTTGTTCTTTCTTACAATAATCCAATCCGCATTTTTTCATGGGAACAGATTTTTTATGGAAAATTTGACAAATCGTTTTTACAGAAGGGAACTGCTCTCTCCATAGGAAGTTTCGACGGTACTCATATAGGCCACGATGCAATTTTTGATTCAATCCTTCAACGAAAAGAATTTGCCCGAGGAATCGTAACATTCCGTCATTCAACAAGGGTGGCTAAAAGTGGAGACGATTATAAAGGCGATGTTTCAACCTTGAGTCAGAGAATTGATTTCTTTATACAGAAAGGATTTGACTTTGTTATCGTAATTGACTTTTCTGACGATTTCATTAAAATGTCTGGTGAAGAATTTTTATCAATATTAAAGAACAACTGCAACCTTAAATATCTTGTTGAAGGAATTGATTTCCGATGCGGACATAAGGGGGCAATGGATGTTGATGCCCTTAAAAAGTTTTGTGCTGCCGGTGGAATTGATTTTGATGTCATTTCTTTTGTTGATTATCTTGGTAAAAAAGTAAGTTCTTCCCGTATCCGACAGGATGTGCTGAATAAAGAATTTTCTGCAATAAATATAATGTTGCATAAACCTTTCGAAATCGACTGTTCTGGTTTTGAATGGAATATAGACACTCAGCAGTTTCAGACTGTTTTTTCTGCTCAAAAAAAAGGAATGCAGGTTTTTCCTCCAGACGGGGAATATAAAGTGTCTGTAAAAATGGTAATTTCTGGAAGCGAAGAGATTTCCGTTACAAAACCCGCAATTTGCAAATTAGAATCCGGTTTACTTCGCGTGCTGGTTTCTGATGGTTCTTGCGGAGCGTTTGTCCGGTCAATTCAATTTTGTTAATCCAGGGAAATAATATTTTAAGGAGTAAGTAGATTATGGCACTTACAAAAGAAGAATCAGCTGTAATAATCAGCAAATTCGGTTCAAACGAAGCCGACACAGGAAATGTAAAAGTTCAGGTTGCTCTTTTAACTGAACGCATTAAGCAGCTTACTGCTCATGTTCAGCAGTTTCCAAAAGATACAGGAGCTTCCCGCGGTCTTTTGAAAATTATTGGACAGAGAAGAAAATTGCTCAAATATCTCCAGAGAACAAACCTCGAAAGTTATCGTCAGCTTATTAAAGATCTTGGCCTCCGTAAATAGAATCAGTGGAGGTTCATGTAAATGGTAAATCGTGTAAGTTATAAATTCGGCAACGATGAAATTATCCTCGAAACCGGCAAAATTGGAAAACAGGCCAATGGGTGTGTTTATGCCCAGTATGCCGGTTCTGCAATTATTGCAACGGTTTGTGCTTCAAAAGAAGTAAAAGAAGGATTGGATTTTGTCCCTGTAACTGTCGAATACAACGAAAAGTATTATGCTGCCGGAAAAATCCCAGGTGGCTTTATTAAGCGCGAAGGTCGCCCGAAAGATAAGGAAATTCTTGTTTCCAGACTTATTGACCGTCCTATGCGTCCTTTGTTCGAGGTAAGTTTTGGCCGGGAAATTCAGATTGTTCCAACTTGTGTTTCCAGCGACGGAGTAAATCCTCCTGATATTCTTGCCGTTGTGGCTTCTTCTGCAGCTGTCAGTATTTCTGATATTCCATTTCATGGACCTGTTGCTGCTGCGAGAGTTGCTTACATTAACGGAGAATATGTAATTAATCCTACTTTTAAGCAGCAGGAGCAGGCTGAACTTGAAATTGTGGTTGCCGGTACAAAAGAAGGCTTTACCATGGTTGAAGGCGGTGCAAATGAAGTTAGCGAAGAAGTAATGCTTGGTGCTTTGGAAAAAGCTCAGGATTTTATTACTGCTATGTGTGAACTTCAGGAGCAGCTTGTTGCAAAATGTGGAAAAGAAAAACTTCCTCTTGCACCTTTAAATGTTGAACTTGAAAATAAAGATGCCATTATTGCAGAGGCAACTCCTCTGCTTGAAAAGGCTTGTTTTCAGGATGGAAAAGACAATAGAAGCCGCTCAATTTCTGAAGTAAAAAAGCAGCTTGTTGAAGCTCATGCAGAACAGTTTGCCGATGAAATTCAGAAAAAACTTTTTGATTCATGTTTTGATGACATTCAGTATAATCTTCTTAGAAAAAGCATTCTGGATAAAGGTCTTCGTATTGACGGCCGTAAATGCGACGAAATTCGTCCTATTACATGTGAAGTAAATGTTCTTCCTCGTCCACACGGTTCTGCCCTTTTTACAAGAGGAGAAACTCAGTCTTTAGCCGTATGTACGCTGGGAACTGCTTTGGATGCTCAGGTTTACGACGATATTGACGGAGAACGGTCTGAAAATTTCATTCTTCATTACAATTTCCCTCCATATTGTGTTGGTGAAGTTGGTCGCCTTACTACAGGCCGCCGAGAAATAGGTCATGGAAATCTTGCTCGCCGCTCTCTGGCTGCAATGGTTCCTCCTGTTTCTGAATTCCCTTATACAGTGCGTGTGGTTTCTGAAATAATGGAATCAAACGGATCTTCTTCTCAGGCTTCTACTTGTGGTGGCTGTCTTGCAATGCTTGCTGCCGGTGTTCCAATGAAAAAAATGGTTGCCGGTATTGCCATGGGACTTATTACAGAAGGTGATGAATCAAATCCTTATAAACGATACCAGATTCTTTCTGATATTCTTGGTGAAGAAGATCATCTTGGTGATATGGACTTTAAAGTTGCCGGAACAAAAGACGGTATTACCGGTTTTCAGATGGATATAAAAATTGCCGGTGTTACTACAGAAATCATGCAGAAAGCATTGGCTCAGGCTAAAGCTGGAAGACTTCACATTCTTTCGATTATGGAAAAATGTATCGACAAGCCTCAGCCAATAAGTCCTTTTGCTCCAAAAATTCTGACTATGAAGATAAGCCCGGATAAAATCGGTGCCCTTATTGGTCCTGGCGGAAAAACTATTAAAGCTCTTTGCGCCCAGTACAATGTTACTATCAATACAGAAGACGATGGTACTGTTCAGATTTACGGAAAAAGCGGAAAATCTGCTGAAGAAGCAAAAGCTGCTGTAAAAGGCATTTGCGAAGATCCAGAAGTAGGAACTGTTTACAATGGAACTGTAAAACGCATAATGGATTTTGGTGCTTTTGTAGAAATTCTTCCTGGAAAAGAAGGTCTTTGTCATATTTCTAAACTTTCAAGAGGAAGAGTTGAAAAGGTTTCTGATGTTCTTAAAGAAGGTCAGGAAATTCCTGTAAAACTTCTTGAAGTTGATAAAATGGGAAGACTTAACCTTTCTTACATTGATGCAATCGAAGAACAGAAATAATAATTTCTGATTCGATGCTTATAATCGGGCTGCCTGTTGTTTTTTTTTTCAGGCGGCCTTTTTTTTCGTGAGCGATTGGAGAGCCGGCTTTGCCGTCCCGGAACAAAGTGGAGGGATGGAGCGGCAGCGGAAGCTCGGAAAGCGCGGCCCGACTGAAAGGAGGGACACGGCATAATCTTAAAACCTCCCTTATTTCTTTTTTTTACTGTCTTTGGTATAATTTCCTTATGAAAGTTTGTAAAATTAATGTTTTGATTGATGATGGTGCGTCTTTGCCTGTTTATCAGACTTGCGGTGCGGCTGGTTGCGATGTTAGGGCTTTTTTGCCTGATAGTGATATTGTATTAAAGCCTGGAAAACGGGTTCTTGTTCCAACAGGACTTAAAATGGAAATTCCTGAAGGTTTTGAAATTCAAGTTAGACCCCGCTCCGGTCTTGCCATAAAAAACGGCATTACATGTTTGAATACGCCCGGTACAATTGACAGCGATTATAGGGGAGAAATTAAAGTTATACTTATAAATCTTGGGGATGAAGATTTTATTATTAAAAACGGTGATAGAATTGCCCAGCTTGTTGTTTCTCCTGTTACAAGGGGGGAATTTTTTAAGGCCGATTTTCTTGAAAAAACTGAACGGTCAGACGGCGGTTTTGGTCATACGGGAAAATAGTTTTGTAAAAATACGGGAAAACTGAATTTTTTCATGAAAAAAAATTTCTTATTTGTTTCCAGTAAAATTTCCTCTGTTTTTTCTGCTTTGAAGGTAAAGTTTTTGCCGCTTAAAATAAAGCATTTTGAAGGTTTCGGGTATTATTGTCATCGCTTTTTTGTAAAAACCGGTCTTTCAAAAAAACTTTCAGGAATTAAAATTGGGAAATTTAATTTTCTTAATTGGGTTTTTCATGTATTTGCTTTGTTTTTTAAGGTTCTGGGACTAAAAAAGCTTTCTGAAAAAACTGACCTGATAATGACAGAAAAATCCGGCTTAAACCGTCATGTACTTTTCAGGTATCTTTTAAAGGAACTGTTTTTATATTTTTTTGTTGCCTTTCTGTTTTTCTTTTTCATTTTTTTTGTAAATCAGATTCTGCTTATAATACAGAAAATTCTGGAAAAAAAAGTGCCGCTTTGGGATGTAACGAGGCTTATGGTTTATGCCCTGCCGTCTATTATGGCGCAGTCGGCTCCGTTTGCAACTCTTGTGGGGTTTTTAATGTGTTTGGGAAGATTGGTGTCTGAAAATGAAATTTTAATTTTCAGGGCATCGGGGCAGGGGTATAAGGTTCTTCTTTTTCCTGTTCTTTTTCTTGGTGCTGCAATTTCGCTGGGGTCTTTTTTTGTTAATGATTACCTTTTGCCTTTGGGAACAATAAATTATAACAGGCTTTACCGTTCAATTCTTCAGTCTAATCCTGCTGTTGAACTTGAGCCTAATTCCGTAAAGAAAGCTGTGGATAAAACCCTTGTTATTGGAGATGTAAAAGGTGAAAATGTAAGCGATTTGATTTTTTTTGATACGGGAGCGGATGAACAGCAGCGTATTATTGTGGCTGGGCCTTCGTCTGTTAAAAAATCTTCTGAAAGCGGTGTTTTAATGGCACTGGAAATGAATGATGCTACGGTACTTCTTTTTAACAAGGCAAAAAAGCAGAATTTTGATCTTCTTACTTCCGAAAAAATGAATCTGAATGTGTTTGAATCTTCCATAAGTTATTCCAGCGGTACTAGTCCAAGGGAAATGACTTCTTACGATTTGCATAAAAAAATTAAGTTTATGGAAAAAGACAGTTCTGTTCCTAAACGGCAGTTGAATTCCTATAAACTTGAATACAATAAAAAATTTTCTCTTCCTTTCGGTTCTATTTTTTTTGCTTTTCTTGCTCTGCCTCTGGCACTTCTGTTTGGAAAGCATAACGGGCAGACTATAGGCCTTATTGTGGGAATTGTAATTTCTGTGCTGTACTGGACTATGATGATTTTGGGGCAGATTTTTGGGAATAGGGGAGGCCTTAACGGTTTTTGGACTATGTGGGCTCCTAATCTGGTAATTTTTGCGGCAGGAAGTGTATTCTATGTTTTATTGGTAAAAAAATAATGGCACTTGTAAAATATTTAATGAAAAAATTTATTCCGCTTTTTGTTGGTTCTCTTTTTTTCTTTTCCTTTGTTCTTGTTCTTGTTGATTTGTTTATGAACCTTTGGGGATTTATTTCTAACGGTGCTTCCTTGGTTGAAGTGGGAAAAATTATGGTTCTTTACTTTCCAAAAACTACATGGTATGCAGCACCTCTTGCAATTTTATTTGCTGTTTCCTATACCCTGTCTGATTTTTATGCCAATAATGAGCTTGTTGCAGTTTTTGCTTCTGGTGTGCCGCTTATAAAATTTACTTTCCCCCTCCTTGTTTTTTCCTTTGTTATGAGTTTTGCTCTTTTTGTTTTTGAAGATACTGTTGTTGTTCCTACTTACTCAAAAAAAATTCAGATGCAGGAAAAGGCTTTGAATCAGCAGAAAACCTTGAATAACGATAAAATTGTTGTAATGTCGGAAAAGGGAAATATTGTTTATAAGGCTGATTTTTACGATAACTCTGCGAAACGACTGTATTCGCTGTATATTGTAATCCGTAATGAAGACAAAACCCTTAACTGCGTTGTTCGTGCAGATTCTGCCTTGTGGATGGAGGATCACTGGAAGTTAAGCGGTGCTGTAAAATATACACTTGCTGATGATACTTTAATTTCTTCGGAAGTTGACAGTGAAACAGTTCAAAAACTTACTGAACTTCCAGAAACATTTCGTAACAATACTGTAAGCATTGAAACTGTAAATACCAGAGAAGCAAAGGCTTATATAAATCATCTTATGCGGGTAGGTCTTCCTTATGCGGAGCCTTTAAGCGTTTACTATAAAAAATTTGCCTTTCCGTTTATTATGTTTATAGTTGTTTTTTTATCTGTAGGATTAAGCGGAAAAACTAGAAAAAATGTAATGCTTATAAGTCTTGCAAGTTGTATAAGTGCAGCTGTTTTGTATTATGTTTTTCAGATGGTAACTATGCTTATGGCAAAATTCGGAGTGCTTTCTCCTTTTATGGGAGCCTGGCTTCCGGTCTTTCTTTTCGTGGTTTTGAGCGTTGTTCTTTTAAAATATGCACGAACTTAGTTTCAGGGTAAACGCAAACGCTGAAATACAGTTTTTTAATAAGGAAATAAAATGAGTGAAGAAGTTTTTGATGTAATTCATAAGTCTCTTGACGGCAGGGCAAGAACAGGTGTTCTTCATCTGAATCATGGAGATGTTCAGACTCCTGTTTTTATGCCGGTAGGTACTAATGCCACGGTAAAGGCTCTTTCAAAAGACGATCTGGAAGAAATTGGTTTTGAAATTATTCTTGCAAATACATATCATCTTTATTTGCGGCCTGGAAGCAGTTTGATTGAGGAAGCCGGCGGACTCCATGGATTTTCCGGCTGGAAGCGAAATTTTCTTACTGATTCCGGTGGGTTTCAGGTTTGGTCGCTTTCCAAACTCAGAAAAATTTCTGACGAAGGCGTTTATTTTGCTTCTAATATTGATGGAAGCCGCCATACTTTTACTCCGGAAAATGTTGTTGATTTTCAGGTTCAGTTTAACTCTGATATTCAGATGCAGCTTGATGTATGTACCGGTTACGGCATTGACAGAAAAGAAGCGGCAGAGGCTTTAAGAATAACCGGGAACTGGCTTAAAAGGGCAAAAGAACGGTGGCTTATAAAAAGGAACGAGGGCTATAAAGGTATTTTGCTTCCTATTGTGCAGGGGAACTTTTTTCATGATTTGCGCAGGGAATCGGCGGAGTTTGTAAATTCTTTGGATTTGCCTGCTGTTGCTATAGGCGGTTTAAGCGTTGGTGAGCCCAGGGAAGAATTTGCCGCCATGCTTGACTATACAACAGAATTCCTTCCAGAAAACAAGGCAAAATATGTTATGGGAATTGGTACGCCTGATTATATTCTTGATGCCGTTCACAGTGGTGTTGATATGTTTGACTGCGTTCTTCCTACGAGAAATGCCAGAAACGGAAGTTATTTTACAAAAGACGGTAACCTTTCCATAAAGCAGGAAAGATTTATTCATGATTTTTCGCCGATTGACAGGGAATGTAACTGCAAGGTTTGTAAAAATTACAGCAGAAGCTATTTGCGCCATTTGTTTAAGGAACAGGAAATTTTAAGCTGTATGCTGGCCAGTTATCATAATCTGTATTTTCTTAACAATATGATGAAAGAAATCCGGCAGGCTATTAATGAAGACCGTTTCGAACAGTATCGTGTGGATTTTTTAAAAAGGTTTCGGGCAGAAAATATTTTGTAAAAAGATAAGTTATGCGAAAGTGATTGGAAGGGCTGGCGTAGCCAGTTCGTAAGCAGCTTTGCTGCGTCGAATGAAGCGAATAGCGGAACCCTGAAATGAACGGTTTTTGCGTTTTCGCAAAAATTCGCCCAAATTAAAAAGGAGCTGTTTTTATATGATAAAAAAAATCTTTTCTGTCTTTTTTGTAACTGTTTTTTTTATGGTTTCTGTTTTTTGCAGACAAATGGAAAATTTTAGTGAACAGGAAAACTCCCCTTCT
>CAMAFU010000012.1 GCA_945833725.1 uncultured Treponema sp. | reverse complement strand
TTTGACCGATTATTACAATTCCATTACCCTTAAGTTTTTCTGAGAAATCAGAAATAAGGTTAGCCTGATTTGCAGACGGAAGGAAAGACAGTAAATCTCGTGCAAAAATCATGTCGCATACAGGAAGTGCATTGGTGTTTGAACAGTCATGATATTCAAACATTATACAGTCTTTCAGCTCTGACGAAAAAGTAATGTCACCATTTGCTTTTTTTGCCACAAAAGGAGCGTACCAGTCGTTTGCAACCTGAGCAGGCAGGCTTATTAACGGCGCATTTGATACATTAAGCAAATCTACATCGTGGGCATAAATTTTTATTTTTGCTTCTGGATAACGCTTTTTTAAAAGACATGCCAGAGAATATGTTTCCATGCCCTTTGAACAACCAGGATTCCATACAGTAATCTGTTTTGCAGTATTGTCCGGCAAAAGTTTGTAAACGGAATCAGCATAGTCTTTTGTCCACCATGTCATATTACAAGGCGAATAGAAAGGTTTAAGGAAAGAATCTGCATCTTCTGAAGAAGAGAACTGCGTATTTTCTGTACCCCTTTCTTTCGACCACTCAATAAAACGGTTTTTTACCCATTTTTCATTTACATCGGAAACGGTAAATTTTCTCATCTGCTCTAAAGAATCTTTCAGGAAACTTAAATCAATGTTTTCCTGTTCTTTTTGTTTTGCAACTGGAATTTCAACATTCTGCTTCTGAGTTTTTACTTCAACTTTAGCTGTAGAGCGTTTTCTTGAATTGTCTTCTTCAGAAATAGCCTGAGCTTCAGATTTTGAACCGAAAATTCTTTCTATATCGAGAAGAATAAAAAGCCTGTTTTCTACCTCAACAACTCCCTGAATATACTTTATGTTAATATCCCCAAAAAGCGGATGAGGTGGTTGAATCGTGGATTTTTGAATACCGACGACTTTATCAATCATATCTACAACAATGCCGAATGTCTGTTCACCGATTGATACAATAAGCATGTTTTCCAGAGCATCATCCTGTCTGTCTGGTACATCAATATTGAAAAACAACCGCAAGTCTACAATAGGTATAATATCGCCGCGAAGATTGTAAACACCTAAAACAAACGGCAGTGTATTAGGCACATAGGTAAAACGGCCTGCTTTTGCAATTTCCTTGACTTTCATTATGTCGATAGCATAATCCTTTCCAGCCAAAGAAAAAGTAACCATTTTGTAGTCAATTTGAGCAACCTTTTCTTTTTCGGTGGCTTCCCTGTTCATGGAAGTTGCGTATGAGCCTAAATTTTCTGCAAGGGCGGTATTTATGGTCCGTTCTGTTGATTGTGCTGTTTGTGTCTGCATATTTTCCATATAAAATACCTGCCTTTTTAATCCAGAATTCCGTATTCAGAGCGAGCTTCGATTTCCTGACGGACACCGAGTTCCAGTAATTGACTGACATCGATAATAAGGGAAACAGAACCGTCACCAAGAATTGATGCACCGGCAATGCCTGGAGATTGAGTAAACTGATCACGAAGAGGTTTTATAACAACATCTTCTTCTCCAATAAGTGCATCAACCATAATGCCGATTTTTTTATCCTGTGTACCGACTATTACGACAAAACAGTATTCTGCATCCTCTCCGTTGTGAATGTTAAAAAGTCTGCTTAAGCGAAGAACTGATATAACTTCGTTTCTTACATTCAAGACTTCGTAATTATCGATAGTATTGATTTCTTCTTTTTTGATTCTGTGGCTTTCGATTACGGAGGCAATAGGAATTGAGTAAACTTCTTTTCCAACCTTGACCAAAAGCCCCTGTATGATAGCCAAAGTGAGAGGCAGCCTTATGCTGAATTTAGAACCTTTTCCTTTTTCTGTAGTTACATTGACAGTTCCATTAAGTTTGTCAATCATAGTTTTTACTACATCGAGTCCGACACCACGACCGGAAACATTCGTAATTTTTTCGGCAGTGGAAAAACCCGGAAGGAAAATAAGGTTTGCAGCTTCTTGTTCTGTAAGAACTTTATTAGGGTGAATAAGGCCGCGTTCAATAGCTTTTGCACGCACTTTTTCTGTATCGATTCCACCGCCGTCGTCTACGATGTCGATGATAATCATGTTACCTTCGTTGGCAGCCTTTAAAAGAACTGTACCGGTTTCTTCTTTGCCGTTCTTTTTACGGATTTCTGGAGATTCAATACCGTGATCAACTGAATTTCTGACACAGTGCATTATTGGATCCATTAAGTCATCAATTACAGTTTTATCAAGTTCTGTATCTTCACCTTCGATAAGAAGATTGACTTTTTTGTTAAGGTCTTTTTGAAGATCTCTTACAACTCTTGGGAAACGGTCGAAAATCTGACTGATAGGAACCATTCGGATTTTCATAACGCCTTCCTGAAGTTCTCCTGCAATCCGACCTAAATTTTGCGTTGCAGAATGAAATTTTGAATTTAAATCTTTGAATCTGGCTTCGAAGGCATCGAAATAAGTAGCAATGTCGCCGTATTCATTAAGAATATTATTCTTGATGTCTTTAACAGATACACCGTTTTGGATTTCTTCGAGATATTGAGGCAACTGTTCAAACATTTTTCTGATTTTTTCTTTATAGGAAGAATCTAATGTTTGGAATTGAATGAGCATATCTGCCTGCTGCTGTGCACTTTGATTGAAAGATGCCTTTGTGATTACCGTTTCTGAAACCAGGTTAAGAAGGTAATCGATGCGTTTAGAGTCAACACGGAGAATTGAACTTTGCTGGGAATGACCTGTTCCTGTTTTTTGTGAAGATTTTGCTGATGAAACTGCCTGCGGCTTTGAGGTTTCCTTTTTTTCTGCAGAATCTTCGGCAGGCTGTTCTTTTTGAACAGAAACTTCTTCTGCAGGGGAAGAAACCTGCTGAGGCTGCTCTTGAACAGAGTCGGAGGCAACAGCATTGTCCAGACATTTTGCATCTACACTTAAAGTAACATCATTTAGAAAGGCTGTATCTTCCAGAACGGAAGCATCGCTTGAAGATGCAATGTAGTATGTAACATCCCGATGAAATTCATCTTCGTAAAGGGCATCAAAATCTGGAACTGTTTTAAGTACTGTTCCGCATGCTTTAAGGGCTGCAAAAACCTGAATGCCGCCCACTGTATTCATTGGATTTGTTTCGTCGAATACAACCTGTATGGACCACAGTTTCTGACCGCTTTCGCAACTTTGCTTAAGTTCAAGAAGTTCGAATTCGGAAATATCGATTTTTTCTGCAGAGGAATCTGCTTTTTTTGCAGGAGCAGAAACTGGAGCAGGAGATGAAACTTCTTTTTTTGCAGGTGCAGTTTTTGGAGTTCCGTTTTTTGAAGGTATAAGACTTTGTATTTTTGAAGTAATTTCGTCGATGTTTTCTTCGTAGCATGAACCGTTTTGCCGTGATTCAAGCATTGCCTTTATAACATCCAGAGATGTAAGGAGCGTATCAACAACATCTTCTGTTACCTGAACTCTGTCGGAGCGAACTTCATCGAGAAGATCTTCCATTTTGTGGGCAAAGTGGGAAATTTCTGTAAATTCAACGGTTGCAGAGTTTCCTTTGAGAGTATGCGCAGCCCGGAAAATTTCGTCGATGGCATCGTGATTGTTCGGGTCATTTTCTATTGTAAGGATATTGCTCTCAAGGTTATCAACCATGAGTTCAGCTTCCGAGAAGTAATCTTTTAAAAGTTCTTCGTTATTTGCATCAAGATAATCACTCATACAATATATTTTAACTGTTCATTTTCTAAAGTCAAGCAATTTACAAAATGATTTAAAGGGAAAAAATTTTTTGGATAAAACTCTAAGCCAAAATAAAAAAACAGGGCTGTTCTGATTTAAGGTTTATTGCAAACTTTAAAAACGGCTGAGTCAAGGCCTTGAGCGATAGCGTGCCTTGACCAAACATATTTGTTGTAGAACAGCCCCGTGAACTTATGAAAGCGTTTTACTCAACTTTTATGGCAATTTTTTTTGGAGTTGTGCTTTCTTTTCGCGGCATGGTAACTGTAAGAATTCCGTTTTTTACAGTTGCTGCCAGTTTTTCAGGCTCTACATCTTCTGGCAGGGTGAAACTTCTGGAAAATTTAGACCAGGATCTTTCTCTGATTATCCATTTGTTGTCTTTTTTACCGGATTTTTCTTCCTTTTTGTCTTCAGTTGCAGAAGAAATTGTAAGAACATTATTGTTCAGTTCTACATTTACATCCTTTTCTGTTTTTCCAGGAAGATCCATTTCCAGTGTGTAAGCTTTTTCGTCCTCTTTTACATCTGTTTTTGGCAGATTGAAGGCCTTTTTTAAGCTGAAGGACGGCATTAAAAGTCCGTCTTCGTCAAATCCATCAAACAGATTGTTGAAAAGTGCAAGTTCGTTCATATCAATACCTCCTAGTTAATGGCGAGCTTTGTGGTAACCCCGTTCATAATGAACAGTTTTTTTTATAAGGGGAAACTCCTTATAAACTTTTTTATATTTCCTTTTTGTTGTCAGGAAACATTTGATTTTTTTTTCAGATTTTTTTCTGACCGGTCAGTAATATCTGGAACTTACTGTTATAAAAGCATATTTCGTGCCAACTTCCTGTGGTTGCGGTAAGGCTTCCCCGCGGCAAGGATAGGAAGGGCGCCGGAGGCGTTCGGAAGTATAAGGGGCGGAAGCAGGCTTACGACTCTTATACTTCCGAATGGAGCGGATAGCGGAACCCTGGATAGCCTGGTTTTTGCTGTAGCGGAACGAAGTGAAGCGGGGCAAAAAGCCGTCCTGTTCATTTTTTTTGAGGAAAAATGTACTTTGTTTTATGAAAAATGCTGTAATAATCGGGTTAAAAAGACCTGTAATATGAAAGAAAAGTGAAGGAAACGGGTCATTTTGACTGGAATTTTGGAAAGGCAAAAAAAAACTTCCACCCGAAAGTGGAAGTAGCGGCTCCTGCTGGGCTTGAACCAGCGACACACGGATTAACAGTCCGTTGCTCTACCGACTGAGCTAAGGAACCATGTTCTTAACGAATATGTTGATATACTACAAAAAAACTAAAAAACTGTCAATCAGATGAAATTAAAAAATTGAAAAAAAATTGATTTTTTTATTGGTAACGGCTATTTTGACAGAAGTTCGAACAGAAAAATCCAGATGTAGGATATTACGCAAATCATTTTTATTCCTGTTCCAATAAGAAATCCGAAAAGTGAACCTACCGCTGCCTTTATGGCTTTTGACGGTGAGTCTGGATCTTGTATAAGTTCTCCGATAAAGGCTCCTATAAAAGGCCCTATTATTATAAAAAGAGGACCTAAGAAAAGGGATGCAATAAGACCGATGGTTGCTCCTAAAACGGCTTTTTTGCTTCCTCCTGCTTTTTTTGTAATGTATGGCTGAAGAAGGGAGTCTAAAATTGTAACTGTTAGCGCTGTAATTCCTGTAATTATTAAGATGTAGAGCGGTGTTGCCGTGATTTTGCAGAAATGAGCTGTAAGTAGACCTGCCCACGCTAATGGAACACCGGGCAGAATAGGCATAACTGTTCCGATAAGTCCTGTAAGAAGAAGAATTCCTGCCGTTACGGCCAATAGTATGTCTGTATTCATGGGTTTATTCTATGATATAATTCCTTCCGTGACTATGACAAAAACTGATAAAAAAAATAATTTGCGGAAATCTATGAAATCTGCGCTGAAAAGTTTTTCTGAAAATAAAACTGAATGGAAAAAAATGTCTTTTGAGGTGTGCAGAAAATTTTTTTTTATTCAGGAGTTTATTGAGGCGGATGTGGTTTTTCTTTACATTCCTCTTTCCTGGGAATTGGACTGTATGCCTCTTGTTGAACAGGCTTTAAAAATGGGGAAAAAGGTGGCTGTTCCCAGATGTAATGCTGAGTCGTGCAGTATGGATTTTTTTTATTTATCCAGAGCAATGCCTGTTTCGGTGCAGCTTGAAGAAGGTGCTTTTGGAATTTTTGAACCGAAGGAGTCTTTAACTAAAATTGAACTGGAAAAAAACTGTCTGGAAGGAAAAAATATAGCTGTTATTGTTCCAGGGCTTGCTTTTTCAAAGGACGGAAAACGGCTTGGAAAGGGGAAGGGGTTTTATGACAGATATATTCCCAGATTACGGCGATGCGGTGGAAAAATTTTTCTTTTTGGAGTGTGTTTTCCTTTTCAGATAACAGATGACATTCCAATGGAAGAAAACGATTGTTTTTTGAATAAGGTTGTGTTTTAGGGAAAATTGCCGGCCGGTGGACTGAAAAAATTAGTCTTCCAGATCCGGAATGTGTTTTTTTAATTTTTTAAGAAAATCTTCCCCAGAAAATCCCTGTCTAAGGCTGGCAAAAACACAGTTATCTCCTGCAACGGTGCCGAGAAGTTCTTCCAGATTGAGGGTGTCAAGGGCATTTGCGACGGAATCTGCCTGCCCGGAAAATGTTTTTATGACAACGGTTGAACTGTTCCACTCTATGCTTACATAACCTCTCATAAAATCCTGAACAAACAGTGCATCGTCTTCATTTCGTTCTTCTTCGCCGGGAAGCGTGTATACATAGCCGCTGTTGCCATCACTTATTTTTCCGACTTTCAGAAGTTTAAGGTCTCTTGAAAGCGTTGCCTGTGTAACATCGAAACCCTGCTTTTGAAGGTGGCCTGAAAGTTCTTCCTGACTTTCTATTCTGTTGTTTTTTATGAGTTTTTTTATTGCCTTAAGTCGTGAAGTTCGTTCTTTCATTTTTTTGCACCGATAATATTTTATTTTACTGAATATTTATGCTGAAAAAAGTAAAAAATATTCAGTTTGATGTGTTTATTATGTATTATTATGTATAAAAATACATTTTCTGTCAAAGTTTTTGTTTGAATCCTGCTGTCTGTCTTGAGTTTTAGTATTTTGTTTTTTTTGGGGCGCGGCGGGCATTTATTTTAGTTCAACATAAGTTTTTCCAAATCCGCCGTCTTCGGCTGAGGCAAAACCAAACTCTTTTACAGCCGGGTATTGTGCTAAATACGCGTGGACTGCATTTTGCAGAATGCCGTTACCTTTTCCGTGAATTATGGAAAAATTGCGGAAATTATGGCGCTGGCAAAGATCCAGCTGTCTTTCTAAGGCTTTTATGGCTTCTTCCTGCCTCATTCCTAAAAGTTTCAGTTCAAAAACCGGGGTTTCTTTTGTTTCTTCGCTGCTTATTTCTATTGTAACGGACGGTGCATTATTTTCCTTGCTGTCAAAAATCATTTCATCTTTTTTTATTTTCATTCTTATGGCGCCAATTTGAACATTCCACAGACCGTTTTTTTCTTCTGAAATTAATATTCCCTTTGTTTTTGTTCTTGTTAAAATTACCCAGTCTCCCGGTTTAAATTCTTTATGTTTTGGCTCTGTTTTTTTTATGGTTTTTAAAGCCATATTTTTTGTAAAAACAGGTTCCTGAGTTTTTTCGAGGGCATCGCGATTTTTCATTCTTTTTTTTGTATGTTTGTTTGATGAATGGCGGGAAATATTATTTGTAATAGTCATGCCGTTTTCTGCAATAATTGAATTTTTAAGAAGTTTTTCTTCCAGTGCATTTTTATCGGCTTCCAAAAGCTGTTTTGCTTCTTCAAGGGCATTTTCCCTGTCTTCAATTTTTTCCGTAAGTTCTGTTATGAACTGTTTTACCTGTAATGTTTTTTCTCGGGTAATTTCCCCTTCCCGCAGTTTTCTGACAAGGTTTTCGAGATTTTTTCTTGTTTCCTGCAGAAAAATTCCTTCTGACTGCCTTTCCCGTTCGTCCAGTTCCAGCTGTTGTTCACGAAGTGATATAAGTTTACGGCTTAATTTCAGTTCCTGTTCTTCAAGATGACTAAGCCTTGCTTTTGTTTGTTTTTCGATTTCTGAAATTTCGTTGTATTTTTCTGTAAGGCCTTTTATGAGCGTACTTACATCTGTCTGATTGTTCGTAATGTATGATTTTGCTTTTTCGACTGTTGAAAGGGGCAGACCGCTTTTTATGGCAATGTCCAGAGCATGGCTTTCGCCGGGAACACCGGAAATAAGCCGGTAAGTCGGAGAAAGTGTATCCTTATCGAAGTCTACAGAGGCATTTATACATGAGGAGTTTGTATAGCCGTAGTTTTTTAAAATTCCGTGATGTGTTGTTGCAAGGACAAAGGCTTTTTTTTCTATAAGTCTGTCGAGAACTGCCATTCCCACAGCACCACCTTCCTGAGGGTCTGTTCCGCTTCCCAGTTCATCAAGGAGTACAAGGCTGTTTTCGTCTGCATATTTTACTGCCAGTGCAATGTTTTTCATGTGGGCAGAAAATGTTGATAAACTTTCTTCGATGGACTGTTCATCTCCAATATCTGCATAAAGGGAGGAAAATACCGGCAGGCAGGTACCTTCTTTTGCAGGAACAGGAAAAGCTGTCTGGTTTAAAAGAGAAAGAAGTGCGAAAGTTTTTATGGAAACTGTTTTTCCGCCTGTGTTTGGACCTGTAATTATTACTGTTGTTTTTCCTGCGGGAATTGACATGTCGATGGGAACGGCTTTTTGCCCTAAAACGGGGTGGCGGGCCGAAACTAATTTTGGAAAGTCATTCCTGTCGTTTTTATTATATTCTCCAGCATAAATACATTGGTGTTCAATTCCCCACCTGGCTGCAGCGTAAGTTCTGTCAATTTCTGTCATAATTTCAAGTGCCTGCGGAAAAATACCGGCATACACGGAAATTGTTTCTGTAAGGCTTGCAAATATTTTTCGTTTCTCTGCTTCAAGCTGGAATTCAAGCTGAATAAGACTGTTGTTTTTTCTTACGATTTCTTCAGGTTCTATGAATAGTGTTGAACCGGAATTGCTTACTTCATGGATTATGCCTGGAATTCTTGAACGCTGATTTGCCTTTACTGCAAGCAACTGTCTGTCTGTGCGGAAAACGGGAACATTTGATGCAAGTACGGAATTTAAATTTGAATCTTTTGTATATTTGCCGAAGCATTTTTCGATTTCTGATTTTAGACTTGAAATTGAAGATTTTAATTCCCTTAGCACCGGCAGGTCTTTCAGGTTTCCGTTTTTGTCTATGATTTTTGAAATTTCAATTCTGCATAAGTCCAGTTCTTTTTCTGGAAGTGTATTGGTAAGTTTTTGAAGTGATTTTACGCAGAGGTGAGGGGAAAGAGATTGTATCCCGTGGATAAGTTCCAGAGCGGAAAGTGTAAACTGGAGAAGTGCATAAAAATTTTTTTGTTCCAGAACAGCACCGGAAACTTTAAGCAGCTTAAAAAATCCCTGTATTTCTTCCCAGGATGAAAAGGGAACTTTTTTGTTTGACAGAATAATCTGTTCCCACTCTTTTGAGAGATCCTTTAATTCTTTAATTCTGTTAGAGTCGGTAAGGGGAAGAAGTTTTTCTGTTTTGTTTTTGCCTTCTTGAGAAAGACAGTATGTTGAAATTTCATTACGGATTTTAAAATAATCCAGCAGTTCAAGAGTTTTTAAATGCCACATCAGTCACACCAGTTTCCTGTTTTTATTTCTTCCAGAATTCTTCTGTAACTGTCGAATCGTTCTCTGCTGATTGCACCGCTTTCTACACTTTCAAGAATTCTGCAGCCTTTTTCTGTTGTGTGGGTGCAGCTCATTCCAAAACTGCATTTTCCTGCCAGAGGTTCCATTTCCCTAAAGTAAAAAATAAGTTCTTCTGCGGGAATGTCGTTAAGGACAAAGCGGCGGACTCCTGGAGTATCTATTATTGACGCAGTTTCGCCTTTTATTCCTCCCATAAGCGACTGGTTCAACTTAATGTGCATAAGTGTTCCCTTTGTTGTTGTGTGACTTCCTTTGCCGTATTTTTTTGACAGGCTTCCTGTTTTTAGGACACAAGTATCATCCAGAACATTTACAAGAGATGATTTTCCAACTCCTGACTGACCTACAAGGGCACTTAATTTTCCGCGGATAAATTCTGCAAACTGGGGAAGACCTTCGCCTGTTTTGGCAGAGATTTTCATTACTTTGTAGCCTAAATTCTGCCAATTCTCTATACGGTTTATAAATGATATATCCTGAGCACCTTCCAAATCACATTTGTTAACAAGGATTATGGGTTCTATGGACTGTCGTTCTGCCTGAGCAAGGGCTCTGTCGATAAATCGGGGCCTGAATTCCGGCTGTTCGGGGGTTGTTACAAGAATTATATAGTCCAGGTTTGCTGCCAGAAGCTGAGGAGCACGGCCTTTAACATTCCATCGGAGGAATTGGTTTTTTCTTGGTGAAAGGGATGTAATTACACCTTTTTTGTCGTTTATGTCTTCAAGTTGAATTTCTACAGTGTCGCCTGGGGCCAAAGGGTTGTAGTATTTTTTTTCGGATTTAAGGCGCTTGCTTTTTAGAGAGCATACGCGAATGACTTTATTTTCATTATCGTCTGATGTTTCTACTTCAAAAATATTGTTGGAGCCGCTGAGGACGGTTCCTGCAGTCTGTAACATTTTTTTTCCTGAAAAATTGATTTTAGGTTTTGCATTTTTTTTGTGCTGATGCGAAATTATTGTAAGTGAGATACATCATTTTTTCAAGTTTTAAAAAACTTTTGCGAGAACATGCCGGGTTCGTTTGCTCTATAAAATCCGCCGGTACGATTGAAAACTATGTTTTTTTTCAATAAAATCATTTAAGAATATTTTAGGTCGTGTTTCAGAAAGCCGGCAGGTAAGGAATTTTAATTATGTTCAGTCTGATACAGTGCTGAAGTTAAGTTTTTCCTAATACACCTTGCAGACAGTCTGTTTTTATAAAATCACTGACCGCATAAAACATTTTGCGAGGAACATCTTATGGAAAATATTAAGGAAGTCCGAGTCCGCTATGCACCTTCACCTACAGGCCTGCAGCATATTGGGGGAGTCCGTACGGCTCTTTTTAACTATCTTTTTGCCCGTTCTAAGGGCGGAAAATTCATCCTTCGCCTGGAAGATACGGACCGCACTCGTTACGACGAAAAATATGTAAAGAATCTTTACGATACAATGGCATGGCTTGGTATTGAATGGGATGAAGGCGGCGATAAAGGCGGCGATTACGGCCCTTATGTTCAGTCTCAGCGTTTTGAACTTTACAGGGAATATGCCCTTAAACTTATTGAAAACGGAGAAGCATATTACTGTTTCTGTGATTCAGAACGACTGGAACGCATACGGAAAATCCAGACAGAAAACAAAATGGCTCCCGGCTACGACAGAAACTGCCGTCATCTTACGCCGGAAGAAGTTAAGGCAAATCTTGATTCAGGAAAACCTTATGTTATCAGGTTAAAAGTTCCTCTGGAAGGCGAAACAAAATTCAGCGATCATATTTTAGGTGATATTGTCTGGAAAAACGAAGATATTTCTCCTGATCCTGTACTTTTAAAATCTGACGGTTTTCCTACATATCATCTTGCAAATATTGTTGATGACCACATGATGAAAATTTCTCATGTTATGCGTGCTCAGGAGTGGATTCCTTCAACACCGCTGCATGTTCAGATGTACCGTTCTTTTGGATGGGAACATCCCGAATTCTGTCATTTGCCTATGGTAAACGGTTCCGACGGAAAAAAACTTTCAAAAAGACATGGTGCAACTTCCGTAAACGAATTCCGGGCAAGAGGGTATCTTCCTCAGGCAATCGTAAATTATGTTGCCATGCTGGGCTGCTCCTACGAAGAAGGCAAAGAATTTTACACACTGGAAGAACTTGCGGCCAACTTCTCTCTTGAACACCTTAACAGGGCTCCTGCCGTATTCGATTACAAAAAGCTGGAATATTACAACGGAAATTACATAAGAATGCTTTCCGACGAAGAGTTATACAGATGGACACTTCCGTTTATTACAGGTACAGGGGATGCGACTCTGGAAATTAATCCTGATAATCCGCAGCCGGCTCCAAAAGTTGGACCTGAATATTCAGGAGTTGCTTTAGACGAAGACGGAGAACCTTACTGCACTGATAAATCCATGAATATGTCCAGTGGAGAAGTAAAAGAAAAACTTATGGCTCTTATGCCGCTTATTAAAGAGAGATTAAAATATCTTACAGATGCCGCAGAAATGGTTCACTTTATGTTTACTTTGCCGCCGGTACCTCCTGTAGAGCAGATTATTCCAAAAAAACTTGATGCTGCAAAAACTAAGGAAGTTCTGGAAAAAGCAGTAGTATATGTAAAGGAAATTGCAGCTCTTTCCCACGAAGAAAGTGAAGAACTGGCAAAAAAATATGCTGAAGAACTTGGCATAAAACTCGGCGATTTTATGATGCCTATAAGAATGGCCGTTACAGGAAGCCGTGTTTCTCCTCCTCTTATAGGATCTATACTTATTCTTGGAGTTGAAAAAAGCATTGAGCGTATAGAACGCACCATTAAAGCTTTTTAAAAGAAAGCCGTAAAATTCTTTCGGACTGTCTTTATTTTCAGCCGGAAGAATTTTATCGGCTTTTTTTATAATGTTCTGCCCCGCATGGATGTTTGATGAGAGGTTTATTTCATGAAAAAATCAACAAATTTCGTTTTTTCTTTACTGATGATTACGCTTGTTTCCTGTGCTTCCTCTGTTCCAGAAAGTGCAGTCTCTTCTCAGGAATATCTTCAGAATGAATTTTCAAAACTTACTGAGCGTCATTTTACTAAAATATCCATTTCTGATTTTGGTGACGGTTTTAATCATGCCAGATACAAATACGAAAATTCGATTCCGCCGTGGCCTTTATATGATGAAGATCAGATTTTAGGGTTTGCAGAAAATATGGTATATCTTCAAAATCCCGATGGCGGCTGGACAAAAAATATAGACCTTCAGCGAAAATATACATTAAAGGAACTGGAACGTCAGAAAAGACGGAACCAAGATATTCCGCCCGTCACATATAATGTCCTGTCCGACAAACGCTCCAGTACAATCGATAATGGAAATATATTTTCACAGATAAAGTATCTTTGTCAGGTGTATGCACAGGTAAAGAACAAAAGGGGAATAGACTCAAAAAAATATCTTGACTGTGCCATAAGGGCCGTTCAATGGATTTTTAATGCCCAGCATCCTCGAAGCGGTGGTTTTACGGGAGCTGATGTTTATGCCGTAACATATAATGACGATGTAATGAGCGAAACTTTATCAGTTTTAAAGGATATTTCCAGAGCAGGAAAAGACAGCATATATTATGTTATTCCTGAGCAGATGCGTATTACTGCAGGAGAATGTTACAGAAAAGGCCTTGAATGTATTTTAAAATCGCAAATAGAACTGACACTTCCGTCTGGAGAAAAAATCCTTACGGCATGGGGGCAGCAGCATAGTCATGAAACGCTGAAACCAATCTGGGCCAGAGAATTTGAACCACCGTCTGTATGTTCTGCAGAAAGTTTTAATATCCTTCGTTTTCTTATGAAAGAAGAAAATCCTACCGAAGAAATAAAACGCGCCGTACTTGCAGGGGGAGAATTCTTTTCACGACCGGAAGTTATTATTTATGGAAGAAGGCTTAAAAAAGAAAATATTCCTTCAGTTACTCTTGGTGGCAGAACTTACAATACAGATCAGTTTTTAGTTGATGATGAAACAGCTCCGGCTTTGTGGGCAAGATTTTATGCACTGGACAGTTCCTATGATGTTGTAAGCGGTGCAAGAAAACCTATACAGGGAACTTATCCTTCTGTCCTTAATCCGATATGGTGCGACAGAGGCTGTGCTTATGTAAATGATTACAACGACCTTAGTCAGGAACGCAGAAACGGATACGGCTATGTAACTGCTGCAGGAACTAAATTTCTTCAGGAATTTAAACAATGGAAGACAAACCATCTTTAATTCCCTACAAAAATATTGATTCTGGGCGTTGATTTTTTATGGATACTTATGTTTTTTTATCTGCATCAGAAAGCCGTCTTGATTTAATCCTTAGAGAAAAGATTCCTGTTCTTACAGGAGTTTCAGTTTCAAATTCAAAAATCAGGAGACTTATATTTGCCGGTAAAGTTTTTGTCCGCGGAAAGGTTGTAAGACAGCCTTATTTTGAAGTGCCTCCAAAAGCAGAAATTACTGTGGAAATCGAAAAAGAAAAACTTTTATTCGAAAAAAAAGCATCGGACATAGATTTTGCAATGACAGACAAAAATCTTCTTTATGAAGACGAAAACATAATTGCAGTCAATAAACCGGCCCGATTTCCCTGTGAGCAGACTTTTGTAGAAGAAAGAAACAATCTGACAAAAGCAGTAAAGGAATATCTTTTTCAAAAATTAAAGGAAAAATCCCCTAACATTGTAAATCTTCCCTACCTTGGCATAATGCACCGGTTGGATAAAGACACTTCTGGAGTTATTATGTTTACAAAAAAACGGGAAGCTAACGGATTTTACCATAATGCCTTTGAAAATCACCTTATAAAAAAAGAATATTTTGCGATTGTCAGTCCCAAAAATAAATCTGCAGAAAAGTGGCTTTTAAAAAAAGAATTTTCCGTTTCATTTTATATGGGGCGAATAAGTGCAAAAAGCCATAGTGCAAAGTGGGGTAGAGTTGAACAGGAAAAAGGCGGAGTATATTCGAAAACGAATTTTCATGTGGAAAAACAGCTTTCCCCGGACTTATACCTTATAAAGTGCATGTTGGAAACAGGAAGAACTCATCAAATTCGTGTACATCTTTCTTCTCTGTCGCTGCCAATTCTTGGAGATGTGCTTTACGGAGGGAAAAATGCGGGAAGAGTTATGCTGCATTCATCAAAACTTACATTGCCGCAGATTCAGGAAAAATCCCCTTTAGAAATTTTTTCACCTTTTCCCGATGATTTTCAGACCTATATAAAATGATTGTTTAGAAAAATCAAAAGGCGGCAGCAGGAACTTTTTACAAAGGAATATGGGTAGATAAAGTTTTTACAATGCCTTTGTCGACCTATTGATTAAGTCAAGGTAAAAGAATAAAATACTTTCCGCGTATGCCGTCATCTTTGTGGTTGGTGGTATAGGTTTTTGTCAATTTTAGGGCGAAAATGCCCTTGGAGGATAAAGTGGTCAAAATAAGACTCAAAAAATTCGGTACAAAAAAACGTGCCTGCTACCGAATCGTAGTGCAGGATTCCCGCAAGCCACGGGACGGCACAACAATCGAAGAGATTGGAACTTACGATCCAATCGCAAAGGACGCTCAGTTTACAATTAACGAAGAGCGTGCAAAATACTGGGTTAGTGTTGGTGCTCAGCCAACAGATACTGTACGCAAACTTTTCAGCAAGAAAGGCCTTAACAAATAGTTTTTCGAGGAGTAACGGGGAATGGAAAAAGACCTGATTGAATTCATTGCAAAATCATTGGTCGATGATCCCAGTGCAGTCTCGGTAAACGAAACGGTGGGTGAGCGTGGTCCAGTGCTTGAACTTCGTGTCGCTCAGGGCGATATTGGTAAGGTTATCGGCAAATATGGCCGTATTGCGAAAGCATTGCGAACTGTTCTTAGTGCTTCGGCATCAAAAGACGGTAAAAGATACAGTCTTGAAATTTTAGACTAAGTTTTATTATGCCGGCTAAAACAGAACAGTTTATTGTAGGTTTTATTCGAGGCTCCCACGGAGTTGCGGGTAAAGTAAAAGTAGAAAGTGCTTCTGGAGAATCGGAACATTTTTTCTCCATGAAGGAAGTTACTTTAAGGAACGGCAAAACAGGCGATTCAATAAAAGCAAAAATTGAATCCGTAGAGGTCGGTGCCGCTGCCTTGTATATTAAATTCGCAGACATAAACTCAATCGACGAAGTTCGTAAGTTTTGCGGTTGGGAAATAGTTGTACCGCGAAAATATGCCAAGAAGCTTGGAAAAGACGAATGGTATATCGAAGATCTCAAAGGTTGTGCCCTTAATTTTTATCCTGAACAGGGCAATGATGGTTTGGCAGTAAGTACTGCACCATCTGTCGGTAATCCGGTACAGGTGGGAACTGTTACAGGCGTAATTGAAGGCGGTTCTGGAAATCTCCTTGAGGTTTTTCTGGCCGAGAATTGCGATTTGCTTGGCGACAATATCAAATATCAGGCAAATGGAAATGTTAGGAGCGTTTATGTACCCCTTAATTTTAATTTTGTCCGTAATGTCGATATTGAAAACAAGTGTATCCAATTGATGCACCTCTGGATTCTGGAGTAATTCCATGAAATTTACTGTGCTGACCTTATTCCCGGAAATCCCCCGGTCGTTTTTCGAAGCCTCAATCATGGCGAAAGCGGTGGACAAGGGAATTATTGCATACGATTTAGTGAATATCAGGGATTTTGCCTTAGATAATCACAAAACATGTGACGACAAACCATACGGAGGCGGTGCCGGACAACTTATGATGCCGGAGCCTCTCGGGAGAGCATTGGACAGCGTAAAGGCTTCAAGAAAGCATGTTATTTATGTAACGCCTTCTGGAAAACCCTTTACACAGAACAAAGCTTTAGAACTTAGTCGGAAAGACGAAATTGTTCTTATTTGCGGCCGGTACGAAGGTATTGACCAGCGGATAATCGACGAATATGTTGATGAAGAAATTTCCATAGGCGATTATGTTATGTCTAGCGGAGAGGTTGCAGCAACTGTTATTATAGATGCTGTCTATCGTCTGGTAGATAATGTTATTACCAAGGAATCTTTAGAAGAAGAAAGTTATTCCGGCGGACTTTTAGAATATCCCCAGTATACCCACCCGAAGGTTTATAAGGGGCGTGAAGTTCCAGAGGTGTTAACCTGTGGTAATCATGAACTTATTCGAAAGTGGCGGCTGAAAAAGCAGATCCAAAAAACACTAGCCAACCGTCCGGATTTAATTGTCCAGGCAAGGCTTAAAGGACAGCTTACTTCAGAGGCCGAATCAATGATTGAGGAACTGGCACAGATGCGGTACGAAAAGCATTTGTCCAGAAAAGACCGTAAAAAATTAAAAAATACGGCATTAAAATCAGGAGAATAGCAATGGATCTTATTAAGACTATTGAAGAACAGCAGAAAAAAGAAAATGCCCTTCTGTTTAGAGTGGGAGATACAGTTGTTGTTCACTTTGAAATCATCGAAGGTAAAACAAAGCGTATCCAGAAATATGAAGGTGTCGTTATTTCTATTAAAGGTGAAGGTGTTAGAAAAACATTTACTGTAAGAAAAATTTCTTACGGTGTTGGTGTTGAGCGCGTTTTCCCTGTACACAGTCCTCGTGTAATTAAAGTTGAACTTTTAAAAACAGGTAAAGTTCGCAGATCTAAACTGTATTACCTTAGAGACAAAATCGGTAAGGATGCAAGAATTAAAGAATTCCTTGGTCCAAAGGCAAATGCCCGTATTGCTGCTTCAAGAGCTGCAAATAAGGCTGCAGATCAGGAAGAACTTCAGATTAATGCTGAAGCAAAAGCTGAAAATGCAAAATAATTAAGTAAAACGGGCTGCCCTGTAAGTTTATGCTTTCAGACAGCCTGTTTTTTTTATACAATGAGATATGACTTCAAAAATCTACATTGTACAATCTTCATTATCTTCAGAAAAATCCCCAAAAAATAATTTTAATTTTCAAGACGGAAGCAAAATTACAGGAAAAGTTCTTTCCCAGGTAGATGGAAAAAATTACCTTGTTTTAATTGCCGGAAGAAAAATACATGTAAGTTCGGAAGTCCCCTTAAAACCTGGTCAAATTTTTACAGCAGTTGTTTCAGTAAAAGAGAAAACTGTGTTCTTTAAACTTTTCTCAGAAAAATTAAATCCCGGAAAATTTTCAACTTTTTCTCTGTCCGACTATTCAAATAAAAATGCAGAAATTTCAAAATATCTTTTAAAGGCTGGACTTCCCCAGTCTGTTGAAGCTCTTTCTCTTCTGCAGTTTGCTTTGTCTATGGGAATCCGTTTTGATTCATCAAAAATAAAAACTTCTCTGACAAAAGCTTTTGACGACAAAAAAGGAAAAATCAATTTAGATAAGGCAAAAATTTTTATGATGCTGGAAGAAAAGGGAATTTTCCCTGATGAAAAAACAGCGGATGCAATTTTAGGAATTGCGTATGAAGGCAGCAAAAAAAATCATGACGAAAATATTTTTGAAAAAAAATCATCGGAAAATAAAAAAAATGCCTCTATTTTAAAATCTGAAG
>CAMAFU010000011.1 GCA_945833725.1 uncultured Treponema sp. | reverse complement strand
CTGAACAGTCGCGACTGGAAGCCCCTGGTTAAAATTATATTTTTATAATGCGGAACCCCTGATTTTTAATTCTCTTTTTTTTAAAAGCGGACATATTAAAGAATTGGGGAAAATCTGCCGAAAATCAATCTGTATAACTGTATTTTTTTTCGGGGGCTTTTATGGCTGGTAAAAAAAAGATTTTTTTCTTCCTTGTCGCTGTTATTCCTCATATTTTTTTTGCTGCATCTTTCAGCGGACTTGCCGGAATAAAAGGAGATTTTTCTTCTAAAAGCGATACTTCCGGTTTTAATCCGCAGCTGAACCTTTCCGCATTTTTTTCAGGACAGCTGGACATTACCAGTAATTTTCTTGTCCGCTCCGAATTAAGCATTCAAACTTCCGATGTAATTGAAACAAAACTTTTTTCGGAAACAGATGCAACATTCTGTATTGACGAACTTTCCTTTACATACATAAAACCTTTTTTAGGCATAACCCAATACTTCAGTGCATTTTTAGGTAATTTTGAACCTATTGGAAGCGATGTGTTTCTTCAACGGCAGTTCGGTATTTCGCCCATAACATCAAGGATTACGGAAAGTTACCTTGGATTAAGAGGCTCTACTGTTTTTCCATTTTATGGTGCCGGTGCTTCCTATATCATTCATGTAAACAATAAGCCACTTGCTTTTGGCATGAGCCTTTATGGAAATTCACGGGAATATAAAGATTCACGGAAAAACCAGCTTAACATGGATTTTAGGTTTGCCACAGTTCTGCCTTTTTTAACTGCCGACTTTGCAGCAGGTTTTGGAGCCCCGCTGGACAATGAATACAGCCGGAAGAAAGTTATTCTCCTTATTGAAGAACTTTATCTTCATACGGGAGTTGACCTTTTAATCGGCAACAACTACACAAACTCCCTTTTTATTCAGGCAGGATTTGAAAATCTTCCTATTATTCCCGGCAACAGCAAATCGGAAATTAATTCAAATGAACTTTACATTCTCGTAGAACCGCGCCTTTATGCAAAAAAGTTCCGCAGTCACCTTACATTCTTTAGTCTTCCTTCTCAGACTGTAAAAAAACTTTCGTTTATTGATGAAGAAAACACCCTGGGAATAAACCTTTCTGTTTTTACGGAAAATTTATACATTAACAACAAGGACTTTACTTTCGGCTTCCACACTACACTGTCATTTAAAGACAAAGATTTTTTTGATTTAAAGAGAATTACAGAATTTTTTGACAGCGAGTTTTCCATAAAGGTAAGTCCTTTCGTTACGTTGCCTGTTATGAGCGGTGAATTGAAATTCATGCTTCAGGCAAAATTAAACGGCATTACCCAGAAAACCTGGCAGGAGAATTTTAAGTTTAACATTGGATATAAATCGCAGCTCTAAAAAAACTGTATTAAAAAAAAGGAGACTTTGTGTACGGAACACCTTAAAAATGCCCCACAGAAGTCTCCTTTTTTTGTGTATTTTGATTTTGAAAGTAAATTAAAACCTTAAAGTTCCAGTTTTGCAAGCCTGCTGCAGGCCTCTTCTACATCTTTACGGTGACCGAATGAACTGAAACGGATAAAACTTTCTCCGCTTGGTCCGAATCCAGAACCTGGCGTTGTAACTACATGGCACTTGTCAAGAATAAGGTCAAAAACTTCCCAGCTTTTTTTCTGAGGAAATTTTGCCCAAACATAAGGTCCGTTGCCTGTAAAATAAACTTCTACATTTGCCTTACGGAAATTTTCGCCTTCAAGGGTCTCTTTTATAATTTTTCCGTTTTCAAGATAATAATCAACCTGCTCTTTCATATCTTTTAACCCCTGTTCATCCAGAGCGGCAATTCCTCCAGCTTGTGCAATATTTGAAGCACCGTTAAACAATGTAGTCATAACCCTGTTCCAGTCTTTATTTACGCTGGAACCATCGCTGAATTTAAGGTCTTTCGGTACAACAGACCAGCCAAGACGAACTCCTGTAAAGCCAGCAGGTTTTGAAAAAGAATTTACTTCGATAGCACATGTACGGGAGCCGGGAATTTCAAAAATTGTTTTTGGCAAAGAAGAATCCCGGATAAAAGCAAAATAAGCAGCATCAAAAATTATTATACAGCCGTTTTTGTTAGCAAAATCAACAAGGCTTTGCAGCTGCTGTCTTGTAGCAACAGCCCCGGTAGGATTGTTCGGTGAACAAAAATATATTAAAGAATTTTTTTTGATTTTTGAAAGTTCCGGAAAAAAGTCGTTTTCTGGAGTACAAGGCAAATATGTTACGCCTTTGTAGCCATCACCACAGTTTTTTCCTGCCGCCCCTACTACAACAGAGCCGTCTACATAAACAGGATAAGCCGGATCTTGAACGGCAATTTTTGTTTTGGAACCGAACAAAGTCTGAATTCTTGCAATATCACATTTTGCACCATCAGAAATAAAAATTTCTTCTTCATCAGCCATACCAGAATAGAACACTTCGGCAATTTTTTTTCTTAGGGAAGAATTTCCCTGTTCATCACCATAACCGGAATAACCTTCCATAGTTGAAAGTCCCAGTGCATAATCGGCCATAGCCTTTGAAATGTGATTCGACAGTGGTTCTGTAGTATTGCCGATTCCAAGACTTATGATTTTAGCATCTGGATGAGAAGCTAAATATTCACGACGACGGCGGGCAACCTCTGGAAAAAGGTAACCGGCTGTAAGATTTGAAAAACCTGAATTTCTTTTTACCATAATGGAGGATTTTAGTAAAAAATCCTGATTTTTACAACACACCGCACAAGTTGTGTAACTTCCGCATTAGGATAAAAATTAATTTTAAACAAGGGCTGACCGTCGCGACTGTTCAGTGCAAAACCGTGCTGTCAGCACTTAAACGCTCGTTTTCTTTAATAAAATATTATATCTGCCTTAATTGACTATAATGTTTGAAAAAATTATTATTTTATCTGTTCTTTTTATGGAACACACTTCCCCACAAGTACACTAAAATTCTTTATTAAAGCGATTATTAAAAGGATGTCAAAATGCAAAGCGAAAGCGAATTTTTAGAAGATTCTTTTACAGGTTCCGGGTTTTCGGCTTACGAAGAGTATTCCGAAGATTTTTCCGACAACGACGATTGGCCGGACTCAAAAGATAATTCCCTGAATGATTTTGAGGACGATGCCATGTACGACGAAGCCTTTGAAAACGAAATTTTCGATGGCGACGATTTTCCTCAAGAGGAAAATGTAGATACAAGCTTTAATGATGGTTTTGATGAACTTTAATTTTTAGATTTTTATTTTTTAAAGCAGATACAGAAAAAAGGCCAAATTCTGCACAGCCCGTTTATTTTTTTAGAACGGCAGAACTTAGCCCGGATTGGAGGTGCACGAAGTGGTGCCGGTTTACCGGTACTGGAGCGAAAGCGCAACACCGGAAAGCCGGAGGAGCAGGCAGATTATGCTTTTACTACTGCTGCTGCATGCCACAGTTTTTCCAGTTCATAAAAATTCCGTGCATCTTTTGACATTAAATGAATGACTATTGAACCTAAATCAATAACATTCCAGTCATCGCCGGATTCTTTTTTGTTGTGCGCCAGATGAATTTCCAGTTCGTTGTCGCGAACATAGTCTTTTACGGCTTTTGCAAGTCCCTGCCAGTGTGCGCTGCTGTGAATTGTTGCTATTATAAAATATTCTGCACAGCTTGTAAGTTTTGATACTTCAAGAACGGTAACATCCTCGCCTTTTCCATCTTCAAGAATTACGGCAAGTTCAAGTGCCTTTTGTTTTGCAGTTTTTTCTTCCATAGTTTCCTCCATAATAGTTTTCAGATTCTTTTATTTTGTTCCTCCGATATTTTTTACATACCGACCGTCAAAATCTTTTCCTAAAATAATGGTAAAATCCACATTGGAACCAGATTCATTGCCGTCGGACTCAGGCTTAACCTCATCTTCGATTATATTCGTACAATGAATAAAATCGCCTAAACTTTTTGCAATTTCCGCATTTCCAATATGATTTATTATAACAGTATTTTCGTAATCATTGCGACTGGCATTTACAGTACTTAAAACATCATATCCAGTACTTTTTAAAAGTGCCGCCGTATTTCGTGCCAGCCCCTGAACTGTTGTTCCGTTTTGAATTTCAAGAACATAGATTCTGTTTATTCCCACATCATCAAGGGCAATAAGGGAGTTTGAAGCCTGCTTTACAACATCTTTTATAAGCTGACCATCGTAAAAGGGAAAAAGAAGTATTTTTCCGTCAACATTCCGCTTTGAACCTGTAATTGACTGGGGAATAAGCCTTTCGGAATCTACATTTGATATTTGCGAAATAAGGCTGTATAAATCTTTCCGCTCAAGATTGGATTTTATTCTTTTTGCATAACGGTAAAAACTTTTTTTATCCAGCACAGATTTTGAAGAACGGTTTAATGCACTTAAAAACGCAACCATAACATTCTGCCGCCGGTCTACAATTTCGTCTTCGGTTTCTTCCGGCCGTTCGTATGTAAGGTAAGTGATTATTTTATCTCCGTCTAAAGTTACGGCACCGCTGGGAAGAAGATACCTTCTGCCGTCGTTTTTTATATCAACCGGGGACGGCACAAAAACTTTTAAGCCCCCCAGCATGTCTGTTAACTGTCCAAAATCGTCCAGAGTAATTTCCATGTAAAAGTGAATTGTTTGTCCTATAAGTTTTTCTATTTCGGCTTTGTAGGCATCTATACCATTTTCTGCATAAATTGCATCGATTCTGTCAACACGGCCTAAACTTTGATAAATGCCGCCTGTATTTCCAAGAATGTTTATAAGGGCACCTCTTCTGGAAACTGGATAATAAATTAAAATATCCGTAAAAAGGACTCGTTCTTCATCGTGAAGTACAAAAAGAGTTTTTATTACACTGTCATTTTTAAGGCTTTCGTCAACAGAGTCTGTTCTAAGGGAAAAAACAAGAAATATAGTTACAGAAAAAAGAATTATAAAAATAAGGGCAAGAAACAGAACTCCCTTATTGGCTTCCAGTCTTCCGGTTTGCTTTTTGTTCATAACTTCAACAGTCTCCTTAAAACAATTACTTTAACTCTTCAAGAAGTTTATATGATTCATAGGCAGCTTCTTTGCCGTGTTTTTTAAGATATTCAATATTTTCTTCTAAAACCATTCTCGTCATTGTATTTATATCTTTGGAAATAAGGTTTTCCCGGTATTCTTCCGTTGATTGAGGACGGGCTGGTTCTATTTTGTCTGCCGTAAAAAGAATTTTTGCAAAGTCTCCCATGCCGGCATTTCCGAAAGTGTGATACGAAACGGCTTCAAGAACCCTTTTATCTTTTATGCCAAAGTTTTCTTTTAAAAAAACAGAAGCTGCACGCCCATGCAGAAGAGAAAGTTTTTTTTCTTCAAGCTCAGAAAGTTTTTTTCCGTCTTTTAGAGCCAGTTCTTTTTGCTTTTGTGGGGGAAGTTCCTTGCAAATATCGTGGGCTATTCCGCACAGATAGCCTATCCGCTCATTAAGGTTATGCCGCCGGCAAATAAGAGAGCAGGTTTCCGCCGTACGGACAGAATGAGCATACCGTTTTTCGCCTAATGATTTTCTTGCAAAAGAATCAACGGCAAGGATTGTTTTTTCAAGTTCAGAGGGATTGTTAAGCTCAACTTTTTTTATGCACATACAGATTCCTTTCTTTAATATATTCAAAAACTTTTTCTCCCACAAGATACCGCCAGCCTTCATCATCATAAATTCTTTGCCGGATTTGCGATGATGAAAGGGGGAAAAAAGGATTATTAACCTTTACAAAGGGAAACTGAAACTTTTCCAGAGAAAAATCTTTTTCTTTAACGGCAAATTCCCCTTTGGCTGCATTTTCGTGTCCTGTTTCTTTTTCATTTCGAACAGCAACTATAAGACGGCACTTTTCTGCAAGAAGGCGGGCATTTTTCCATTTATGAAAATTTGGAATTAAATCCATGCCTGCAATAAGGCCGATTTTATCTGACAGAAGACCGGAATATTTTTTTTCGAGATAAGAAATTGTATCCCATGTATAGGAAACACCTTTTTGATTTATTTCAAAATCTTCGGCAAAAAACCGTTCATCATCTTCCGTTGCAAGTTCTACCATTTTGAGTCTGTCTTGAGCTGAAACCTCCATGGAAAGATATTTATGAGGAGGATCGTAAGCCGGAACGAATGCAATTTTATCGTATCCCAGTTGTTTTGAAACACAGTCTGCAAGAATAAGGTGTCCTATATGCACAGGATTGAAACTTCCCCCTAAAACAGCAAGTTTCAATTTTCTGACCCCGGAAACTGAATTTCCGCATCTTCATCGACAGAGCGGGTTTCAAGGAAAGAAGGATTTATGCTGCTGCTTTCTTTTTTTGAAGTAAGAATTGAACCGGAAGAAACTGTTTCTCCACGGGAATTTACTTTTTGCCCTTCACTTTCCATCTGCTCCACAAGATTTAATATTGCCAGACGAATATCA
The DNA here is from genome assembly GCA_945833725.1 of uncultured Treponema sp. Lineage (GTDB taxonomy): Bacteria > Spirochaetota > Spirochaetia > Treponematales > Treponemataceae > Treponema_D. The sequence goes on along the minus strand of CAMAFU010000011.1, from coordinate 12,340 downwards.
TTCATTCCGATGTGCTCTGCTACAGAAACACAAAGTACCACAGTGTCTTTTTCTTTTGATGCAATTTCAGCCTGAATTTTCCGGGCATTTTCCATTGCACCTTCGACATCAATTTTATTGCAGAGAACAATTCTCTTTTTTAAGACTAAATCTTTAGAAAAACCTGCAAGTTCGCTGCACAAAGTGTCGTAGGCGGTAAAACAGTTTTCATCGCTGCAGTCAATCATAAACAAAAGGCCGGCAGTTCTTGAAATATGCTTTAAAAACCGTATACCCAAACCTTTTCCGTCGCTGGCTCCTTCTATGATTCCAGGAATGTCTGCAATAACTACATCCCTCGTTTCATCTGCCCTAAGCACTCCCAAGTTTGGAATTTTTGTAGTAAAAGGATACGGGGCAATTTTTGGTCGGGCGTTGGTAAAAGCATCCAGTAGAGAAGATTTTCCAGCATTGGGGAAGCCTACAAGCCCGATATCTGCCATAATGCTCATTTCCAGCTTAAGTTTTTTTTCTTCTCCAGGCTGACCTTTGTTGGCAATTCTCGGAGCTTGATTGGAAGGTGTTTTAAAATGAACATTACCCCAGCCGCCATTACCTCCACGACAGGCAATAAACATTTCATCTTCAGACTCCGAAGTAAATTCCTTTAAAAGTTCGTTTGTTTCAAAATCCCGGATTGAAGTTCCAGGAGGAACGGCTATAACAACATCTTCACCATCGCGGCCATATTTATTCCATCCCTGACCGTCGCCACCAGCCTTTGCCCTAAAAAAATGCCTGTACCGGATATTAGCCAAAGTGCGAACATTTCTCCGGCATACAAAAACAACATTTCCGCCATCGCCGCCATCGCCGCCGTTAGGACCGCCCCGGGGAACATATTTTTCCCGTCTGAAAGAAATACAGCCGTTTCCGCCTTTACCGGCCTGACATTCAATTACAGCTTCATCAGCAAATAAATTCATTTTTTCACCTATAAAAAAAAACAACTAAAAACTCCGCATCAGCGGCAGCAAATAAAAATACTTTCGTTTAAAAAAAATCCCGGACACAGTAGTTGCTGAAATCCGGGAGTCTGCGTACACAGTGATTTTTTAGCAAAAAAGACCGATAACTATTCAGCCTTTACTTCTGCTTCAGCTTTTGGAGCAGTTTTTTTTGCCGAAGTTTTTTTTGCAGCTTTAGGAGCCGATGCTTTTTCTTCTACAGGCAAAACAACATTGGCAAATTTTCTGTTTTTGCGTTCTGTAAAACTTACAAAGCCATCTGCTGTAGCAAAAAGACTGTCATCGCCAGCTCTTTTTACATTTTCGCCAGGGAAAATTTTTGTACCCCGCTGCTTAATAATTATTGAACCTGCTGTAATAGCCTGTCCACCGTATACTTTAACGCCCAAGTTTTTTGGATTTGAATCGCGGCCGTTTTTTGCACCGCTACCACCTTTACTGCGTCCCATATTAAGCCTCCGCTTTTATTAAACTTTAATTTCCCGTTGTGCAGATTCCTCAGAAAAACAAAGATTTTCGGGAAATTCTTTTGCAAGGGAAGCAAACCCCTGCCTTAAAAAATCTGCAATACACCTTAGTCTGGACTCTGTTTCAAAATCCAAACACGATTCTTTCTTTTCCACAAGGAAAGCAAGAGTTCCCCGGGAAGGAGCCTCTGTACTCAATTTGACATCTTTCATCTGGGAAAGGAGTTCTACAGCTGTTCTAAGCAGAATTGTAACTGCAGAACAGACAATATCCGTTCCTTTTTTGGAAAAACCTGCATGTCCGTTAGCTTTACATTCCTTTAACACGCCGTTTTTTCCAGTAAAAAGTGTCACAACTGTCATTGGCAGAAACTAACCGATAATATTTTTAATGCGAATGTTTGTGTATTCCTGACGATGACCAATCAAACGATGGTAATCTTTCTTGCTCTTGTACTTGTATACAAGAACTTTTTTATCGCGGAAACTGTTTTCAACAACAGCTTCGATTTTTGCGCCATTAACATACGGAGTTCCAACTTTAACATTGTCTCCATCGCTAACCAGAAGGACTGAATCAATAGAAACTTCTGTGCCGTCTTCTGAGTCGATTTTATCAACCTGAATGAGAGCATCTTTTTCAGCCTTGTACTGTTTACCTTTAAATTCAAAAAGTGCGTACATTAAAATACCTCTTAAGCGCCGCAAAGTGTAACGGAAACTCTAACGACTAAAAATAAAATATGAGTATGGGATTATATCAATTATTCAAAAATCAAGTCAAGATTGAAAATCATCATAATTTTTTTTCATTTGATTTTTTTTATAGATTTTGATAGATTTGCACAGAGCAGATGTTACGATTGAGATGACGGAAAACCGCATTTACAAGTATATCAATGACAATTTTTTTCAGGAGGACGAAATTGAACAGATTCGTCAAAAGATATCTTGTGGATGCCATGAGCGGAATGGCTCAGGGGCTTTTTGCATCTCTTCTTACAGGCACTATTGTAAAAACTTTAGGGCAGCAGCTTCAAAAACTTGGAGAATTTGCTTTATTCGATTTTCTTGTTTCCGCAGGAAATTTTGCAAGCGAAGCTCATGTTGTCGGTGCTGCAATGGCTGTAGGAATAGGTTTTGCAATGGGTGTTCCGGCACTTGTTTTATTTTCCCTTGCCGCAGTAGGAAGTGCCGCAAATGTAACAGGAGGGGCTGGCGGTCCTCTGGCTGTTCTTTTTATAGCAATAATTGCTGCAGAAGCAGGTAATCTGGTAAGCAAAAAAACAAAAGTCGACATTCTTGTAACGCCCCTTGTAACAATACTTACAGGAGCACTTTTTACGCTGCTTACGGCAAAATTCATTGGAAAAGCTGCATCATCTTTAGGAAACCTTATTGTATGGGCCACAAACTTAAGGCCATTCCTTATGGGCATGATTATTTCCCTTATTACAGGTCTTGCCCTTACCCTTCCAATCAGTTCTGCTGCAATCTGTGCTGCTTTCGGGCTTACAGGACTTGCTGGAGGAGCTGCCGTTGCAGGATGCTGCGCCCAAATGGTAGGTTTTGCAGTAATGTCTTTCAGGGAAAATAAAGTAAGCGGTCTTATTGCACAAGGACTTGGTACAAGTATGCTTCAAATGCCGAACATAATAAAAAATCCAAAAATATGGATTCCACCAACACTTGCAGGTCTTATTACAGGTCCTATAGCAACATGTATCTTCAAAATGGAAATGAATGGTGCAGCCGTAAGTTCTGGAATGGGAACATGCGGTTTTGTAGGACAAATAGGCGTAATAACAGGCTGGTTCAATCCTTCTCAAATAGCACTGGAACATGGAGCACAGGCAATTTCCCCTTCATTTTTCCACTGGCTTGGTCTTCTTGCAGTGTGCTTTATTTTACCTGGAATTTTAAGCTGGCTTTTTGCCCTTATTTTACGAAAAATCGGCTGGATAAAAGAAGGAGACCTTACTCTCCCGGAATAATAACAGTTTTTACTGCAAGGAATTTTCCATGAGGGAACTTGTTAAATTTTCTGAACACATATACTGTCTTCAACTCAGCACAAACATAGGAATTCTCGTAAGCAAAAATAAAAATGGAGAGGATGAACTCCACCTTATTGACAGCGGAAATTCCGAAGATGATGCAAAAAAGATTCTGTCTGTTCTAAAAGAACATTTTCCTTCAGGAAAGTTAAAAACAATAATAAACACCCATTCACACGCCGATCACTGCGGAGGAAATTTTTTCCTGAAAAAAATGACCGGCTGTGAAATTATGGCAAGTCAGGGAGAAGCACCTTTAATGGAGTGTCCTGATCTAGAAATTGGCCTTATATGCGGAAGCGCCCCTGTTTCCCAGTTAAAAACACCTTACTTCATTGCCACTGTCTGCCCTGCCGATAAAACATTTTCAAACTCACAGACAATTTATCTGGAACAGCTGAAAATTGAAGCAATTTCATTAAAAGGGCACTACATAGACCAGACAGGTTTTCTTGTAACAGATACAGATGGAAAAAGAGTATTTTTTGCAGGAGATGCCCTAAGCGGACGGAATGTAATAAGCAGATACTGGATTCAATACCTGTTCGATGAAGAGCAGACTAAAAAATCTCTAGAAAAAATTCTTACCATAAAGGCCGAACACTATGTTCCCGGACACGGTCTTCCTGTTGAAAGCGTAGAAGGTCTTGTTGAGCTTAATCTTCTTGCACTTCTTGAAACGGAAAACCTGATCATAGAAGAAACAAAAGTTCCAAAAACTCAGGAAGAACTTCTAAAAGCCCTTGCCGACAGAAACGACATTTCCCTTAAACTGAGCCAGTATATGCTTATAGGATGCACCCTCCGCTCCTACCTTTACTCTCTGGCAAATCAAGGAAAAATCACCTTTGAAATAAAAGACAACATTATGAAATGGAAGGCAAAATAAACAATTCAAACACTTTTTAACATAAAAAAAAGGCCGTCAAATATTCTGACAGCCTTTACACCGCTTTTTATCAAAATTTAAACCTATCCGATTACAATTCTTGTAAATTTCTTTTTACCGGCTTTTAATATAATTTCTCCGCTACTGTCCAAATCACCAACGGTTACAGTATATTTTACATCAGAAATTACATTCCCATTTATACTGGCACCATTTCCTGCCACAAGACGCCTTGCATCGCTATTGGAAGATGTAAGGCCGGAAGAAGTCATTAAAGACAAAAGACCAATTCCCTTTTCCAGATCTGATTTTAACACAGTAAAGGAAGGCATCATTTCCCGGTTTCCTTCACCACAAAAAGCAGCTCTTGCACCATCCAGGGCTTTTTCAGCTTCATCTTTACCGTGAATAATAGAAGTAACTTCAAATGCAAGTCTTTCTTTTGCCTTATTTATATCACCACAGCAAATAGCAGAAATTTCATCAAGAGGAAGGAATGTAAAAAGCTTAAAGAATTTTTCAACATCAGGATCTGCAACATTGCGCCAATACTGAAAGAAATCAAAAACACTTGTAAGACTTTTATCCAAAAATACAGCACCTTTTTCTGTTTTTCCCATTTTTTTACCGTCGGAACGGGTAATAAGTGGAAAAGTAAGTCCGAAAGCCTGATGCTCAGCATTAAGTTCCGCAGTTCCTCCAAGTTTTCTTCTGATTAAATCAACGCCAGCCGTAATATTTCCCCACTGGTCATCGCCGCCAATTTGGAGTACACAGTTATGCCTCTGGTGAAGCATAAGAAAATCATAAGCCTGAAGAAGCTGATAGTTAAATTCAATAAAGGAAAGACCTTTTTCCAGACGCTGTTTATACGCTTCAAAAGTAAGCATTTTGTTTACAGAAAAGCACGAACCAATGTCACGGAGAAAGTCAATATAATTCATGCCTGCAAGCCAGTTTTTATTATTGTCGCTAAAGGCCGTTTCCCCGTCGAACCCAATAAACTTATCCAGCTGTTTTTTAATATTTTCTGAGTTTTCGTCAATCTGGTCGTAACTTATCATTTTACGCATTTCTGTTTTACCAGAAGGATCCCCGATTCTTGCAGTACCGCCGCCAATAAGAGCAATTCCCCGATGACCGCAATTACGAAGATGACGCAGGGCAAAAAATGGAACCATGTGCCCGATATGAAGAGAAGGCCCTGTAGGATCACAGCCTACATAAAAAGTAACAGGTCCCTTGTCCATTAAATCAGAAAGACCTTTTTCATCAGTACACTGGGCAAAAAAACCCCGGGACTTTAATATTTCAAGTGCTTTATTCATTTTAAACTCCAGCAGTTTTTAAATTTTTGGGCGGCTTTTTGCACGGCAAAAACCGGGTGTTCCGCGGTTTCATTCCAAAATAAATTTTGGAACGGCTTCGCCGCCGCTACACCCCCTGCCGCACTGCCTGAACACAAATTCCTGTCAATTTTAATAAAAAAAAATCCTTTATTCAATCAGAGTGTTTTTTTGTGTCAGGGGGTCCGCATTAAAAAATATAATTCTAACCAGGGGCTTCCAGTCGCGACTGTTCAGTGCAAAACCGTGCTATTAGCACTACAGGCTGATTGTGTTTTTTGTGTATTTTTTTGACATTAAAGGGCAAAAATATGATATTTTAATGCCGTAATTTCTGATATATTGTTCTCATGCTTTCTTATATTCATGCCTATCATGCTGGAAATCACGCTGATATTTTAAAACATCTTACATTTTCCCTTGTTCTGGAACATCTTACAAAAAAAGAAAAACCATTCTGCATAATTGATACCCACGCAGCTTCCGGTTTTTACCATATCAACGATGAACGGATTTTAAAAACAGAAGAATCAAAAAACGGTATTGAAAAACTCATAACAGCTTTAGAAAAAACAGAAAAAAATTATCCCTCTCTTTCTTCATCCCGTTACATACAGATTGCAGCCTCCTATTTAAAAAACGGCCTTTACCCGGGCTCCCCGGAAATTGCAAGAATTTTTATGAGACAATCTGATCACCTTATTTTAAACGAACTTCATCCACAGACTGTAAAAGAACTTAAAGCCAATATAAAAAATCCACCTTTAATTCAAAACAACGAAAATAACTCTCCGCAAATTTCCGTTCATCAAAGGGATGCCTGGGAATTCATACTTTCTGCAGTACCGCCAAAAATCAAACGGGGATGCGTAATTACTGATCCCAGCTACGAAGATGAAGATGATTTTCAAAAAACAGCCCGGAATGTTGTTTCAGCATACAAAAAATGGCGGACAGGAATTTTTCTTGTCTGGTATCCGCTTCTTCCACACAAAAAAGCAGAAATTCAATTTTTAAAAAATACATTAATAGAAGAATCCTGCTCTTTCAGCCCAAAAGAAAAAAACTGGGCAGACTTTTCTCTGGAAGTAAAAAAAGAAGAATCTTTAACAGGTCTTGCAAAACTTTACGGCAGCGGAATGTTCGTTATAAATCCACCTTTTGGTCTGGAAGAAAAAATAAACTGTATTCTGCCGGAATTAAAAATGATTCTTTAAAAAGTAAACACTTTTTTTACTCGGCTTTTGTCCTGATGCTTCCCATTTTAAGGCGCTTTTCCCTGCTTTCTTCCATAAGTTCTGTAAGTTTTTTTGAATCTTCGTTTTTAATTGCCGTTTTAAAAGAATCAACAACGCTTTCAAAATATTCAATATGCTCAACGAGTTTTTCTTTGTTGCTTATAAACAGTTCTGTCCATAAAGGTGCATTTATCATGGCAATTCTTGTAAGGTCTTCAAAACTTCCGCCGCCAAAAGCCGTAATTTTTTCGTCTCTGGCACTGTCTACAAGACTACAGGCAATAACATGGCAGAGCTGACTTGTAAAACCAATTTTATAGTCATGATTTTCGCATGTTGTTTCTGTAATTCTTGTAAAACCTATTTCGTAAATAAAATTCCTCATCATCTCAAGATTTTCTTCTTTATTTTGAGGAATAGGACATAAAATATAATTTCTGTTAAGAAACATTTTTTCTGTAGAATGGGCGTACCCTTCTTTTTCGCCGCCGGCCATAGGATGCCCGATTATAAAATCAACATCATCCCTAAGAATTTGAGGAAGCTGTTTTTCAAAAATTCCTTTTACACCGGAAATATCTGTTACAACCGCACCCTTTTTAAAATATTCACGGTTTTCCTTTAAAAAATCCAGCGTAGCATGAGGATAAAGGCACACATACACCACATCGCACTCTGGCAAAAGTTTATGATATTCAGTACTTGTAAAAATTTTATCGGCAACACCTTCAGAAAGAGCCTGATTCAGGCAAGCCGTACTTCTGTTACAGGCATAGATTTTTCCTGTTGCACCGTGCTGACTCAATATATTCTGCCTTATAGCCTTTGCAATGGAACCACCCATAATTCCAAGTCCCACAATTCCGTAAGTTAAATCCCGTAAATTTTTCATATAAGCCCCGTATTTTTAAGTTTATTTTACAACGGATTCCAGCACTTTACACATGGTAAAGCCAGCAAGAACATAAATAAAGATTTTTTTTGATTTTAGCATAAAACGCAAAATATTACATTGCCTTTGAAAAAATAAAATATTGACAAAAGAAAAACACCGCAATAAAGTATGTATATCAAATATACACACTTTTTATATTCTGCCGCAAGGCCTTTTAAGGAACCGTCAAATGGAAATTCTTAATGTTTCAGATCTTTGTAAAACTTACCCGTCGTTTACTCTTGACCATGTTTCTTTTTCCCTGGAAAAAGGATACATTATGGGTTTTATAGGCAGAAACGGTGCTGGAAAAACTACAACCCTTAAATCCATGCTTCGTTTTGTTCATCCGGATTCCGGGACTGTTACAATAAACGGTTTCAATGTAGAAAAAGACGAATTTGCCGTAAAAAACTGCATTGGCTTTGTTTCTGGTCTTGACGGCTTTTACAGTTCAAAAAAAATAAAACAGGTAACAGATGTTACAAAAAGATTTTTTTCAAACTGGGACAATGAACTTTACAAAAACCTCCTTAAAAAATTCAATCTGGACGAAAACAAACTTATAAAAAATCTGTCTGCAGGAATGAAAGTAAAATATCAGATTGCTCTGGCAATGAGCCATAAGGCTTCCCTTCTTCTTTTAGATGAACCTACCAGCGGTCTTGATCCGGTCAGCAGAGATGAACTTATACTGCTTTTTCAGGATTATGTTGCCGACGGAGAGCACAGCATTCTTTTTTCCACTCATGTAATTTCCGATCTTGAAAAATGTGCCGATTACATCACCTACATTAAAAACGGAAAAATCTTAGATTCCTGCGACACTGTTTCCTTTAAAGAAAAATACCTTCTTGTTTCCGGCAAAAAAGATGATTTAGACGAAAGCCGCAGACAAAAACTTATTGGTCTTCACTGCCACAATTTTGGATTTGAAGGAATGATTTTAGCTCAGGACAAAATGTTATTTTCCCACTGCGAAATATCAACTCCCACAATGGAAGAAATTATGATTCACACAGAACGGTAATTTCTGCATTTTACAAAAACATAAGAAAAACTGAAATTTATTTTCTGGAGAACTACCTATGAAAAATTTTTTAATAAAAGAAATTAAACTTTGCCTTTCCACAGTAAATATAATGTTCCTGCTTTTTGTAGCAATGATAATCATTCCAAACTATCCCTGCTATGTTCCGTTTTTTTATCTTTGTCTCAGCATTTTCTTCATATTCAACAACGGAGAACTGAACAAAGACATAGAATATTCAATGATTTTACCAATCCGCAAAAGAGACATGATAAAATCCCGGTGTCTTCTTGTAGCTTTTTACGAAATTGCCGGGGCACTTTTTACAATTCCTTTTGCTATTATTGTAAAAAAACTTGTTCCTCAGGGAAATCAGGCTGGAATTGATGCAAATGTTGCTTTTTACGGCCTTGTTTTAATTCTTCTTTCAGTTTTCAACTATGTATTTTTTACTGCCTTCTATAAAAAATGTGAAAAACCGGGCAAGGCATTTTTTAAGGCCAGCATAGTTTTCTGGGTTTTGTACCTTTTTCTTGAATTTCCAGTCTGGACAAAAAACATATTCAACAATAAGTTTTTTATATTTCTGGACAAAACGGATTTTTCATCCCAAATTCATCAGATTCCCATTCTTATTGCAGGAATTGGTGTATTTTTTGCAGGCTGGATTATAACTTATAAAAAAAGTGCATCGCTGTTTGAAAAGGTTGATTTATAATTCCTTATGGATATTGTAATTAACCAAACTTCAAATGAACCTATCTACACACAAATTTTTTCTCAGATAAGTTCCCAGATAATAAGCGGAAAGTTGAAACCGGGAGAAAAACTGCCTGCTATCCGGCAAATTTCAAACCAGTTAAGAATAAGCGTTATTCCTGTAAAAATGGCATGGGAAGAGCTGGACAGGCAGGGATTTATAAAAACAGTTACAGGAAGCGGAACTTTTGTAAATTCCCTTAAAGAAACGGAAATAAAAGAAAAACTTGATGAAAAAACCTTACTTCTCGCAGAAAAAACATGCAAGGAAGCACGGCAGAACGGCATTTCAAAAGAAAAACTTATTGCATCCATAGAAACCATCTGGAACAATCTATAATCATCCAAGTGTAAAAAACTCCTCACAAATAAAATTTACAAAAAATTAAATAAAAAAGTTCTTTTAATAAAAAAAATGATATATAATATTTACAGACAGTTAGTTATAGTTTACTTTTATTGTCTGTAAATTTTTGCCGCACGGACTTTGTCTTTGTGTATTTTGGAGGTTTTTATGTTTGTTGATGGAAAAGCTGTTGTTATTACAGGTGCTACAAGAGGAATCGGATTTGAAACTGCAAAAAAATTTCTTTTGGACGGTGCAAAAGTAGCTATTTTAGGAAGCAGACAGGAAACTGTCGAAAAAGCTGTATCAAAACTAAAAGAAGAAAACAAAGACTTTCAGGTTGAAGGTTTCTGGCCAAACCTTACAGACGAAGGGGAAGTTTCCAGCTGTTTTGAAAAAATAAAATCCATCTTTGGAAAAATAGATGTTTTAATAAACAATGCCGGCATTTCATCAAAAACTCATCTGGAAGATTTTTCTCCTGAAGAGTTTGACAGAATTTCAGATTTAAATGTAAAGGCCGTGTATATATGTTCAAAGGCAGTTCTTCCTTATCTTAAGGAAACAAAAGGCGTTATACTTAACACCAGTTCAATGGTAAGCGTATACGGACAGCCTTCTGGATTTATGTATCCTGCAAGTAAATTTGCCGTAAACGGAATTACAAAATCACTTTCCAGAGAACTGGCACCTTTCGGCATAAGGGTAAATGCTGTTGCCCCTGGAATTACAGAAACCGACATGCTAAGTGCCCTGCCAAAGGAAATGATTGAACCTTTAATAAAAACAATTCCTCTAGGCAGAATAGGCAAACCGGAAGATATTGCAAATGCGTTCCTCTTTCTTGCCAGCAGCATGGCTTCTTATATTACAGGCGACATTCTTCATGTTGATGGAGCTGCCCGGGCATAGTTATGGACAAAAAAGCACTTTACAATATTTCCTACGGTCTTTTTATTCTTGGTACCCGGTTGGAAGATAAAATAAATGCCTGCGTTACAAATACATGTATTCAGGTAGCTTCCGATCCTGTAAGAATTGCAATTTCCATACTGAACACAAACCTTACCTGCTCCATGATAAAGCAGTCCGGAAACTTTTCCCTTTCTGTTCTTGATGAAAGGACAACTTTAGACACAATAAAGAACTTCGGTTTTCAAAGCGGAAAAAATATTGACAAGTTTGAATCTTTTCCCTACTCTGTTGACGAAAATGGAAGTCCGTACATTACAAGGCATACAAATGCCCTTATAAGTGCAAAAGTCGTTTCTTCTTCAGATTTGGGTACACATACTTTATTTATTGCAGAAATAACCGATGCAAAAATTTTAAGCAGCTTTAAATCTGTAACTTACGACTACTACCAGAATAAAATAAAGCCAAAACCGCAGATTGTTTCCTCTCAAAAAATAATAGGCTGGAGATGTAAAATCTGTGGTTACGAATACATGCAGGAAAATCTCCCGGATGATTTTACCTGTCCATTGTGCGGTCATCCGAAAGATGACTTTGAACCTATTTATGAAACGGCAATTCCACAGGAAAAGCCTGTTCAGATAAAAAATACAAACCCGCAGGAGGAAAAAATGAACAAGTATCAGGGTACACAAACAGAAAAAAATCTTCAGGCAGCATTTGCAGGAGAATCACAGGCAAGAAATAAATACACATATTTCGCTTCAACTGCAAAAAAAGAAGGTTTTGAACAGATTGCTGCAATTTTTGAAGCCACAGCAAACAACGAAAAAGAACATGCAAAAATGTGGTTTAAAGAATTAGGCGGAATCGGAAAAACTGCCGAAAATCTTGCAGCTGCAGCAGACGGCGAAAACTACGAATGGACTGATATGTACGAAGGTTTTGCAAAAACTGCAGAAGAAGAAGGATTTACTGCACTGGCTGCAAAATTCAGAGCTGTAGCAGCAATCGAAAAACAGCACGAAGAAAGATACAGAAAACTTCTTTCCAATGTTGAAGCTCAGGAAGTTTTCAAAAAAAGCGAAGTAAAAGTATGGGAATGCCGTAACTGCGGTCACATTGTTGTAGGAACTCAGGCTCCTGAAGTTTGCCCAGTATGTGCTCATCCAAAAGCATACTTTGAAATTCACGCTGAAAATTTCTAATTTTCTTCTAGCATTAAAAATCCATTCCTGAAGCAGTTTTAAAAAATTGTTTTAGGCTGAATGTTTTTTACTGAGTTTAAGTTTTCTTAAGCTCAGTTTTTTTTGTCCTGCAATAATGATTAACCGGCCGCAATTTTATTTATT
>CAMAFU010000010.1 GCA_945833725.1 uncultured Treponema sp. | reverse complement strand
GGTGGGGCTGAAATTTTTTCTTTGAAGGTTTCGCCCATGTATGTCCACTGGTAAAATTCTTCCCAGCCAGAGGAAGTTTTTTCTTTTACTTTTATTTTTTCTCCACCAAGCCAGAAAATTTTTGATTCGTCGGCGGGAAGTTTTTTGCTAAACGCAATATTTCTTTCTTTTTCGTATTTATGGATATACTCGGAAACAAAATTCGGCGGAACTGAAGGCTTTGGAACAGAAAAATTAAACCAGCTTTGAACATTTTTTTTAATTCCCCGGCCGTGCATCCATTCCTGCAGGGAATATTCCAGAGGAATGCCAAACTTTTCTGACTTTTCTTCTCCCAGAAAGTGAAGTCCGTTTTTGGCAAAAAGAGGCTGTTTTTCTTCCAGTACAGCTAATTCCGGATGCTTTCCCTCCAGATATTCTTTGTATACTCTGGAATGTCTTGTTAAAACAAATTTGTGCCAGAAACAACTGTCCAGCAAGCCTTCCTGATAAAACTGGCGCAGGGTTTCCATGGAGTCAATTAAATTTTGCGGTGTTTCCCACCAGTAGCCGTAAATCATGTAGGCATGAACAAGGATTCCGGCTTCCTTAAATGCACAGCAGGCACTGACAATGGAACTTAAATCCGTTCCCTTGTGAATTACGCTTAATCCGTTTCCCGTGGCACTTTCCAAACCGGCACTTACGCCAATCAGACCGCCCCGGGCAAGAAAATCTGCTGCATCTCTGGAAAAATATTTTTCAAAACGGATGTTTCCCCACCATGTAACAGGAGTTCCGTGAGCAATATTTTCTTTTGCAAATTCTATCATGGCGGCAGGAGGCATGGCTTCGTCTACAAAATGAATTCCGTATACGCCGTGTTTTTCGCATTGTTCAAGAAGGCCTTTGTAGAGGGATTTAATATTTACGGGGCAATAACCTTTTACATAATCCAGCGTAACATCGCAAAAAGCACATTTATGCCAGTAACAGCCGTGAGCCATATAAGATTTTATCCACGAACCGTCTGACCAAAGGCGGTGCATCGGGTTTGTATCATCAATAAGGCGGGGATATTTTGAAAAATCTATGGAAGAAAAATCTGGAATTAAAGTTCTGGTTATTTTTTCTTCAAAGGCAAGTTCCTGAGTGTCGGGAGATTTTGGGGAAATTATTTTTATTTCCGAAGCTGAAGCAACAATTTTTTCTGTAAAAGAATTTTCCTCAAAAGGCAATATAAACTGCCGCAGATTGTATATTGGTTCTGTTTCCTGCTGCAGGGAGTTTAATTTTTCCATAAGGGTTTTGTAAGTTGCGTATCCCCTGTCGTAGCAAAGACTGTCGCAATAAAAGGCAAGATTTTTTTCGTTGGTCTGGCGAAGTTCTGTGTTAATAAAACCTCCGCCCAAACTTACATATACTTTGCTGCCGTAATTTTTTTTGATGAAATTTCCCGTACACAAAGCTGGGGTAAAAACACCGGCAAAAGGCACACTTATGCAGACAAGAATTTTTTTGCCGCCGGATTTTTCTAACATGCTGTCAATCAGGGGAACAATTTTTTCCTGTAAAAGTGGGATGTAAAAATCGTTCATAACAGGTGAAAAAATATTTTTTTCAATCTGCGAAAAATTATTTTTGCTTATGGTAAGCCGCTCTGCATATCGGACAAGGCTGAAATTTTCATCGTAGGTAAAAGTTATGTAATCGGCCAAATCGGCAAGGGCAAAACTGGCAAGGGAACGGCTGTTGTCTGTTGTAAGGGGAGAATCGAGGGAAGAAAGATAATTTTCCATTCTGCTGCCTCTGGGAACATGCGCACCAAAACAGAATCTGTGGGACTGTTCAAAGCCTTTTCCCTGAAGAATAAGAACAATCTGGTCAATCCAGTCTATCCACAATGACTTTTGAGAAACATACCTGCGCAAATTAAAGGAAGTTTCTTCATCACCTTTTGATTCTGCATTTTCTGCCAGCTTTAAGGCTTTTTCTGCAGATAAGGAAAATATTTTTTTTAGACCGTCGGAAGAAAAAATCTTGTGAAAAAGTTCGACATTCAAATCAATCCAAAAAGAGTTGTGGCCTTCGTTTTTAAAAAATGAAGAAAGGTAAGCGCCGGACGGATAGGGAGAATTTAGCTGAACTACAGGCGGCTGAATGATTAAAGTTTCCATCAGTTAAAAAAAACACCTTTAACAAAAATTTCAATGCCTATGGCAATAAGAATAAGACCGCCTGCAATGCCGGCTTTGTTTTCCAGTTTAAGTTTAGTTCCAGCAGTTTTTCCGATAATAATTCCTGCTATGCAGATTGCAAAAGTTACGGCTGCAATAATAAGAGAACAGACAAAAGCTGCTGCAAAAGAATAATCGGCAATGGTAAAACCAACCGACAAAGCGTCTATGGAAGTTGCAATTCCCTGAACAATAAGGGTTCCTAAAGTTGTGGAATAAGGTTCGCCGGAAGATTCTTCGTTTTTTGCAGAAACTCCTTCCCAAATCATTTTGCCTCCAATGTACAGGAGAAGAATAAGGGCAATCCAGGGAATGAATTTTTCAAAAACCTTAAAATAAACAAGAACTGTGTGAACGCAAATCCAGCCAATCATAGGCATGGCAAATTGAAAAAAAGTCGGAAAAGCAGAAATGCCGCACATTCGGGCAAAATTCATTTTTGGTTCTTTAAGGGCATTGGCAATGGAAACGGAAAAAGAATCCATGGCAAGACCTGCACCAAGTAAAATGCTGTTCAAAAAAAATACAAAGTCCATCAGGCACTCCAAAATGCAAAAAAAAAGCCCCAGAAAAATCTGCGAGCCACTGAGAATTGAATAAAAAAAATTATATAAAAAAACAGAGGGCAGGGCAACTGTTGCAGGGGAATTTGTTAATGCCACAATAAGTGTGTAGTTTAAACAGTACTCTTTTTTCTTAAAAAAAACTGCCGATAAAATAGTATGAAGAAAAAATTTCGACTTACTTATAATTCTCCGGTAATTTTAACTTTTTCGATTGCGTGTTTTTTAATTTTCATTGCAGACAAATATATTGCCGGCGGGAAAATTATTTCAGTCCTATTTACTGTGCCTGGAAATTCAAAAGCGGAAATTACTTTCAACTGGGCTAATGGAATTGATTATATACGGCTTTTTACCCATGTGTTCGGGCATGCAGACTGGAACAGCCTTTTGGGGAATCTTGCCTTTATTCTGCTTTTAGGGCCGCTTATGGAAGAAAGATACGGTTCTCTTCCTGTTTTGCTTATGATGGCAGTAACAGCCTTTGTAACAGGCGTAATCAATGTATGCTTTATAAAAAGTTCCTTTATGGGTGCCAGCGGAATTGCTTTTATGCTGATTATGCTTTCTTCAATTTCAACCATAAACAAAAATGAACTTCCCTTAAGCTTTATTTTTCTTGTGGCAGTATACGCTGTCCGGGAATTTTTCCAGGTGGAGGGGGTAAAAGGTTCAAACCTTGCTTACATTGCTGGCGGAATATGCGGTTCACTTTTTGCGTTTACGGCAGCCTCTAAAAAAAGACAGTCTAAACAGGAAAAAAACATACAGAAAAACGAAACGCAGAAAACAGGCAGCAGAAAGGGAGAACGAAAACCAGAAAAAGGCGAAAAAAACAACGAAAAAACCGTACTGGATTTTCGGAAAAAAAGTTATGGAACAGGACGGAACAGTAACGAAACCGACGGAGAAAAAACAATTATGGACGAAACAGATAATTCCGGCGGCGATAAAACTGTGGAAATAGGCACAATCAAACTTTAGACAGAAAAATAGGTAAAATTATGGAAAAACTCCCCGACGCCTCGCGAAAACGCCTTCTTCTTCTGGCCGAAATACTTTCAGACATAAAAGAAAAAACTGTAACATCAAAAAAACTTGCCGAACTTTCCCTTCAAAAGGAAACTTCCATACGAAAAGATATTTCGTTTCTGGAGGGAATTTCTGCAGGAAAAAAGAATGGTTACAGCGTAGAAGAATTAAAGAACATCATCGAAAAAGAACTGAACATTTCCAGAAAAACGGGAATTCATAACTGCTGCATAGTAGGGCTGGATTCTCTGGGGCAGGCATTTATGGAAAGGGACAATTTTAACGGCACACCCTTTAATCTTGCAGCAGGTTTCGACACAAACCAAAACAGACTGGACTTAATAAAATCAAAAATCCCGCTTTTCCCCACACTGGACTTAGAAAAAATAATCCGGCGCCTTAACATAGAATTTGCGATTCTTACAGTTCAAAACGAAAAAGCCCTTCCCATGGCCGAACGCCTGGAAAAGTACGGCATAAAAGGAATCATAAACTGCACAGACGAAATCCTTCACCTTTCAAAAAAAACTTATGTTTACAATGCCTCAATACCGTCAATGTTAAAATTCATGCTTTCAGAAGTCAGATAATTCCAGTTTAAGTTATTTAGAAACGGCAAGATTTATAAGCACCTCTACAGCCAGACACATTTCGTTCAGGCTGGCCCATTCATTTCTGGAGTGAAAGTTATGCCCGCCGGTAAAAATATTTGGAGCAGGAATTCCCATTTCGCAAAGTCTTGAACCGTCTGTACCGCCGCGAATAGGAGGAAAAACAGGTTCAATGCTTGCCGCCCTGTATGCTTTTATCAGGTTATCCACCGTTTCTTTCGATTTGTCCAGAACATTTTTCATGTTGTAATACTGGCAAGTATTAAAAACTTTAACCGATCCACCAAAAGATTCCGCCACAGTTTCAGCAATTTTTTCCGTAAGGGAAAGCCGCCTTTTCATTCCTTCCATGGAAAAGTCCCTCAAAAAAACAGTAACAGAAGATTTTTCCAGAGAACCGGAAATTTCCATAGGTGCAAAAAATCCCTCGTAGCCGTCTGTAGTTTCTGGAGCTTCATTACGGGGCAGCAGAGAAACAAACTGACTTGCCATTGTTACGGCATTTACCAGACATCCCCTGCCGCTTCCAGTGTGAATGGCATTTCCCGAAAATTCCACCACCGATTTATATGCGTTAAAACATTCAGTTTCCAGTTCCCCGGCAGAACCTCCGTCAACAGTATAAGCCTGTTTGGATTGGATAAGGTTAATGGGTACATTATCCATACCATGACCAGTTTCTTCGTCAGGACTAAAGCAAACTTCAATTTCCCGGTGAGGAATATCCCTGTGAGCATTAAGAAAACTGAAAAGAGTCATAATTTCCGCAATTCCAGCCTTATCGTCGGCCCCAAGAAGCGTAGAACCGTCGGAAGAAATAATAGTATCGCCGTTTTTTTGCGAAAGAACACATTTAACATCTTTACCAGAACATTCTTCCACAGTATCAAGATGAGCCAAAAGACAAAACGAAGGAAGATTTTCCACCCCAAAAGAAGGAAGCCTGCCGTAAACATAACAATGCTCCGTAACTTGAATGTCACAAAGCCCCAGTTGAGAAAGCTGGGCAGCCAGAATATTTGCCAGCTCAAACTGTCTGTCCGTAGAAGGCTGAATTCCAGAATCGGCCCGGGCACAGTCGCTTGTAGTCCAAACTCCGGCATAATTTAAAAAATTGTCCAAAAGCGTTTTCCGCAAATTATCATCAACAAACATAAATCAATTATATTCATTCTTCCAAAAAAAATCAGACTCATTTTAAAATTTTGGGCGTACCCCTGCGCTTGCGCTTCGGGTCAGGCTTTCCGCACTTCCGCGCCATGCGCTCCATTCGGCAATAAGAGACTAAAGTCCCTTATTGCCGAACGCCTTCGGCGGTGCTCCAATCCTTTACGCAAATGTCAGTTTTATTTGCCTAAATCAATTAAGTTTGTTAAGTTATTTAAAGTCGGTTAGAATTCAACTTAAAGCAGAAGCCGGCAATTTTTAGCCTTAAAAAGCATCATCTTAAATTTCTGGAGGAAAAAATGAGTAAAGGTGCAAAAATCGGAATAGTATTGGCATGTGTTCTTGTTGTTGTGGGAGGCATCTATAAATTTTTTGCCGGAAACTATAATACAATGGTTTCTCTGGAAGAAACAGTTTCAAGTGCATGGAGTCAGGTAGACAATCAGTATCAGCGCCGTATGGATTTAATTCCTAATCTTGTAAGCACTGTAAAAGGGTACGCAGCCCACGAAAGTCAGGTTTTTACAGACATTGCAGAAGCCCGGAGCAAAGCCGGCGGAGTTGTAAATGTAGATTCTTCAATAGTTGATGATCCACAAAAACTTGCAGAGTATCAGAAAGTTCAGAATCAGCTGGGAGCAAGTCTTCAAAGGCTTCTTGCAGTTACAGAAAACTATCCGGCATTAAAGGCAAACGAAAATTTCCTTGCCCTTCAGAACGAACTGGAAGGAACAGAAAACAGAATTGCCGTTGAACGGAAAAGGTTTAACGATGCCGTTCAGACATACAATTCCTTTATAAGAAAATTCCCTGCAAATATAGTTGCAAATATGAACGGGTTTGAAAAAAAATCATACTTTACAGCAGAAGCCGGAGCAAATCAAGCTCCAAAAGTTGAGTTTTAACCATGAAAAACTGGAATCAAAAAAAGCATATACTGGCAACTCTTTTTTTAATTCTGGCTGGAGCAGTTTTTTATGCCCAAGATTTTTCCGTTCCCAAACTTACAGGCCGCGTTGTAGACGAAGCTAAAGTCATAAACGGAAAAACAGAAGACGAAATCGAAAGCTACCTAAAAAGCGTAGAAGAAAATTCCGGCATACAGATTGCAGTTCTTACTGTAAATTCAATTCCCGTTTCAATCGAAGAATATGCCGTAAAAGTTTTTGAAACATGGAAACTGGGGCAGGCAGGAAAAGACAACGGTGTGCTTGTTGTAGTTGCCGTAAAAGACAGAAAACTTAGAATCGAAGTGGGTTATGGTCTTGAAGGCGTTCTTACAGATACAAAATGTGGCATAATCATCCGCAATGTAATTACGCCGCATTTTAAGGAAGGCAACTATGCCGAAGGAATTTTTAACGGCGTAAAAACTTTGGCAGGATACGCTTCCGGCGATGAAAAAACCGTTAAAAAAGTTGATTCTGCCGAAAAAGACGAAGGTTTTCCTCCTTTGCCCTTAATTTTATGGCTTATTTTTGTAGGTTTTATTGTGTTTATGAATACTTTTGGCCGCAGAAGGTTCGGTCGCCATGGTGCAGGACCAATAATATTTACCGGCGGGAATCACCACGACGGATTCGGTGGTTTTGGCGGCGGTGGCTTTGGCGGCGGCGGATTTAAAGGTGGCGGAGGTTCTTCCGGCGGCGGAGGTGCCAGCGGAGGCTGGTAATTTTATGAGTGCTTTGTCAGAATTTTTTACATGGTTTTTTATGTTTCTTGCTGCCGTGCTGCTTATATGGCTTTTTTCTTTTTTTTACAGAAAAAAACTGAATGTAGAAAAGGCAGAATATGCCGGGCGGAATTTAAAAAAACAGAAAAACGAAAAAGGGGAAGTTGATTTTGTCCGCTGTCCTGTCTGCAGCACTCCCATGGCATACGGCGAAAACATGACAAGCCGGATTTTTCATCCCATGAACACGCCGCATCAAAAAATGATTGTTCTAGGATGTCCGCATTGTTATCCGGAAGCAGAAAAAGGTGTTCGCCGTCTTTGTCCTGTGTGCAAAAAAGAACTCCCCTTAAAAGGGTATCTTGTTGCCCGGCTTTTTAATCGGGAAAACAATAAAAAACATGTAATTATAACAGGCTGTACGGAATGTCTTCCTCACGAAAAACATTTTTGCAGCTGACCTGCTACGGTACAAGCCATTTTTTGTAAAAATAAAAGCCGCCCAAAACGGACGGCTTTTGCTTTTAATTGGATTCTGCAGCTCCAGGAAGACCTATGTCGTTGCGGTAGAACATTCCTTCAAAAGAAATTTCTTTTAAGCTGTTGTAGGCTTTTTGCCATGCTTCTTCAAAAGTATTTCCATGGGCAGAGCAGGCAAGAACGCGGCCTCCAGATGTAACAAGTTTTCCCTGTTCATCTTTTTTTGCTCCGGCAATAAAAACTTTTGTACCAGATTTTTCCAGATTATCTGAATTAAGTTTTATTTCCATTCCCTTTGGATACTTAAGCGGATAACCTCCGCTAACGGCAACTGGAGCAACCTGAAAACCGTCTTTCCATTTCATGTCAAAATCCTGCAAAGTTCCTTCAATAATAGCTTTGCATAAATCTGAAAAATCAAAATCCATCATAGGCAAAACGGCTTGAGTTTCAGGATCGCCAAGGCGTACATTGTATTCCAGGGCTTTAGGACCGTCTTTTGTAATCATAAGGCCAAAGAAAATAAAACCCCGGTAATCGATTTTTTCTGCAATAAGGCCTTTAAGGGTTGGTTCAAGAATATTTTTCTGGAAAAGGGACATAGTTTCTTCTGTAACATCGGAAAGCGGGCAAACGGCACCCATTCCTCCTGTGTTAGGTCCTTTTGCACCGTCTAAAAGCCTTTTATGGTCTCTTGCAGGCAGGAAAGCTTTTATACATGCTTTTTTATTTGCCGCAGTTTCTTCGGTAACACTTACGGCAGCCAAAACAGAAATTTCAACGCCCTGCAGATATTCTTCGATAACAAGTTTTTTTCCGGCATCTCCAACTTGACCGTTCATTAAATCAATTACGGCATTTTCGGCTTCTTCCAGAGATTTTGCAACAACAACGCCTTTTCCGGCAGCAAGACCGTCTGCTTTAATTACAATAGGTGCACCTTTCTGTCGCACATAGGCAAGGGCTTCTTCTTTGTTTGTAAAAGTCTCTGAATCAGCGCAGGCAACTCCGTATTTTTTCATGAAAACTTTTGAAAGATCTTTAGAAGCTTCCAGAGCAGCGCCTTTTGATTTTGGACCTACTGCAGGAATGTTGTTTTCCCAAAGTTTGTCGGCCAAGCCTTCTGCCAAAGGATCTTCCGGTCCGATAACGGCAAAATCAACTTTTTCTTCCAGAGCGATTTTTACAGCATCCCCGTCTGAATTCCTGCATTTTTTTTCGATGGCTGTACCGCCGTTTCCAGGAACACAGATAATTTCGTTTACTTTTGGACTCTGGGCAAGACGCCAGGCAATGGCATGTTCCCTTCCTCCGCTGCCAATAACAATAACTTTCATTTGAAAATCCTTATAAGATAAGCGGCAAAAAACCAGCTTAAAGAATTAGACCCGGATACACCAGATATTTACCGCTGCATTATACAAAAAAAGAAGAACTTTGTCGGCAGAAATAAATCAATTTTCCAAGACTTCCATGTTATAAAAATAATTTAAAACAAGGGGCTGACCGTCGCGACTGTTCAGTGCAAAACCGTGCTATTAGCACTACATGCTGATTGTGGCATGGGAATTTATATATATGGTGCTTGTGCACCCTCCACAATCAGGATGTTTTTGCCCTGACCATTCGCTCCTTTGCGCCCCAATTTTTTTCATAAGTTTATAATGCTGAAGGCTTTGATTAATTTTCCAGGACTTCCATGTTATAAAAATAATTTAAAACAAGGGGCTGACCGTCGCGACTGTTCTGTGTACTGCTGGTTTATGCCGTATTGAGAAAAAGATAATTTTAGGATAATCTTTTTTTATGTCTTATGAAGTAACAGCTACCAGGCGGCGTCCTCAGTCTTTTGATGCCCTTGTCGGGCAGGAATTTGTCGCAGAAACTTTCCGAAATTCAATAAAATCAAAAAAAATTGCTCATGCCTATTTGTTTTCAGGGCCCCGTGGTTGCGGAAAAACTTCAACAGCCAGAATCCTTGCAAAAGCCTTAAACTGTCAGGAAGGCCCTGCCAGCGAACCCTGCGGAAAATGCCAGCAGTGTCAGGAAATAACAAAAGGAACTTGTCTTGATGTTATCGAAATAGACGGTGCATCAAATACTTCCATAAACGATATAAGGCAGATAAAAAGCGAAATACTTTTTCCTCCTCAAAGCTGCCGCTACAAAATATACATAATCGACGAAGTCCACATGATTTCCGACGATGCCTTTAACGCACTTTTAAAAACAATAGAAGAGCCGCCGCCTTATGTAATTTTTATTTTTGCTACCACAGAGCTGCAGAAAGTTCCGGCAACAATAAAAAGCCGGTGCCAGCAGTTTAATTTCCGTCTTGTGCCTGTGGAAAAGGTAAAGGAACAGTTGGCTCAAGCCGCTTCGGAAGCAGGAATAAAAGCTCAAGACGAAGCCCTTTTCTGGATTGCCAGAGAATCAACAGGTTCAATGCGGGATGCCTACACGCTTTTTGATCAGGTTGCAGCATTCAGTGGCGACGAAATTACTTTTGAAAAAATCCGCGACAAACTGGGGCTTGTGGGACTTGACCGTCTGAACGAAATTTTCGAAGCCTGCGCCTGCGGAAACAGGACTTTTGCAATGGAAAAAATCGATTCATCCCTTCAAGGGGGAATTTCCATTGAGCAGCTTATTTCCAATGCCACAGATTATCTTCGTTCCCTTCTCCTTATAAAAAACGGAGTTACAAAAGAGTCCCTTTTGGGGCAAAGTGCAGAACAGTACAGCAAAAAAGTTCTGGAAACATGGAATTGTGTTCAGATTGAGCGGGGCATAAGTCTTTTTTTACAGCTTTACCGGGATATCCGCTATTCGTTAAGCCCTCGCTACGAACTGGAACTTGCTTTTAGCCGTTTATGCTGGCTTTCGGACTATGTATCTCCTGCCGAAGTAAAAGCAGCAATGGAAAGTGCGAAAAATCTGCTTTTAAAATCCCAAGACCAGTCTTTTAGGAGTGGCGGCGCTGAACCGCCTCAACAATCAGCCGGAAACTCTTTTTTGGCACAGCCAGAAAAAAAACAGCCGTACAGCACTTTCCGGCTACAGACAAATTCATTGCAAGAGAAAAGTTTTCATAACAGCGAGCCTGCACCAGTCTATTCTGCTCCTGCCGAAGAAGATTATTCCCAGTATTCTTATGCACCAGATAATTCAGATTATGGGGAAAATTTCACAGAGCAAAAACAAACCGTTTCTGCGGAAGGAATCAAAGACTTACAGGAATTAAAAAAAACAGTGCTTTCAGTCCTTTCTCAAAGCGATGAAGATGCAATTTTGGCTTCAACGCTAATGCAGACAGATGAATGGACAATGGAAAACGGTACAATAACATCTACAGTGGCCTCAAATTTCGCCGTAATGCAAATAAAAAACAGCCTTCCAAAAATAAACGCCGTAATTTCACAATATTACGGAAGCAGCGTAAATTTTGTAGTTCACATAAGACAGGAAAAAAAGATAGAAGAAAAAGAAATTTTACCACGGGAAGTTCAGCTTGTGTGCAGTTTGTTCAGCGGTCGTGTTGTAGCAGAAGGCGAAATTCTCGAAACAAATGCAGAGTCAAAACAGGAACCATCTTCCAACAGCGAAAAAACCGACGAAGAACAGGTTTCCGAAATACAAACAGAATATACGGAGGACGAAGAATGAATCCCTTTGATTTAGTAAAAAACTTAAAAGACATTCAGGGACAGATGTCTCAAATGAAAGACGAAATGCAGAAAATTTCCGTTACAGGTTCAGCCGGCGGAAACATGGTGCAGGTAACAATGAACGGCGAATTCCAAATGACAGCCATAAAAATAGACCCGATTGCAGTAGATCCCCGGGATGTAAAAATGCTGGAAGACATAATCGTGGCTGCCCATTTCGACGCAATGTCAAAAATAAAAGAAAAGTTGCAGGAAAAGTCAGTTTCATTAATGAACGGAATGGATTTAAGCAAATTCGGAATGTAGAAAAACAAAAGGGTGTGCCCCTCCTTACAGTCGGGTCGGGCTTTCCGCCCTTCCGCTACCGCTCCATCCGGCAAGCCGGACGCCTACGGCGGCGCTACAATCCCTCACACAACCGCAGAAAACTTCAGTTTTCGAGGATTGAGTGAGGCCGTGCGCAAGATGCGCACAGTAAAAAAAGTTTGCGAAGCAAACTAGAGAAAAACGCAAGCCTAAAAAGGCTGGAGTTTTTCTCAAAAATCCCTCACACAACCGCAGAAAACTTCAGTTTTCGAGGATTGAGTGAGGCCGTGCGCAAGATGCGCACAGTAAAAAAAGTTTGCGAAGCAAACTAGAGAAAAACGCAAGCCTAAAAAGGCTGGAGTTTTTCTCAAAAATCCCTCACACAACCGCAGGAATAAAAAATGAATGCCATTGACGAATTAACAGAATCTTTTTCCCGGCTTCCTGGAATTGGAAAAAAAAGTGCCGGCCGTCTTGTAAATTACCTGCTTAAGGCAGATTCCCACTGGGTAGAGCGCTTTTCAACGCAAATAAAAACTCTTCAGCAAAAAATCCGTTCCTGTTCTGTTTGCGGAGCCTGGAGCGAAGAAGAAACATGTCCGGTGTGTTCAAATCCTTTAAGGGACAGAAGCCTTATATGTGTCGTAGAGCAGCCGCAGGATGTGGCAACAATAGAATCTTCCCATGAATTTAACGGAGTTTTTCATGTTTTAGGCGGTGTAATAGCTCCTTTGGAAGGAATAGGCCCTGAACAGCTTAGAATTTCCTCTCTTTTGGAACGGGCTTCCAACCCGGAAGTTAAAGAAGTTATTCTTGCCACAAATCCAACTGTAGAAGGAGATACAACGGCTTTGTACATTCAGAGGCTTCTTTCTCAAAAGTCAGGATTAAAAGTAACAAGGCTTGCTTCCGGCATACCTGTTGGCGGCGATCTGGAATATGCAGACCGTCTTACTCTTGCAAGAAGTTTCCGGGGAAGAACATCTTTTTAAATTTTTTTCAAAAAAACTTTTTGTACAGCACTAAAGGTTGGTAAAAAGGTGTTAACTCAGTTATAATAAGATCCAATATTTTGCTGATTCTTTTATTGTCTGGAGGCAAATTATGAAAAAATTTTTAATCTTCTTGCTGCCTTTATTTTTTCTTTCCTGTTCGCAAATGGACAATTCCAGTACAGTAGGTCTTGTTTTATCCAGTAAAAGTCTTAGGGCTGCATCCAATATAGAGTTGGAATCCAATGCCATTACAGTTTCAGCTTCCTTAAAAGGAGAAGTTTCCCGGCAGATTCAAAAAAAAGTATCGGACTTTTCTAAAGATACAGTTATTGTTTTTGACAGTGTACCTGCAGGAAAAAATATTTATGTGTATGTTTCCATAGATCAGGTTTTAGAATACAACGAGAATGGCGAGCCTGCTTACAGTGAACCCCTTTATTACGGAAAAAGTCCTGCATTTACAGTAAAAAGCGGCGAAAATACAGTTTCCGTAAATTTAAAATCATCCCGTGATTCTGTCTTTTACGGCAGTTTTGACGAAAATGCTTCCGGCAGTGGCGAAAATGCAGATTCACCTATGAACATAAATGCAATTTTTGACGAAATAAACGAAAGTAACATTAGGTCTGCATCAATTTATATAAATTCTTCATACATTGAACTTGATGCAGCAAAAATTCTCCCGGAAAAAACTTACGATTTTATCAGCGGCGAAAGTGATTATCTCTGTTATGTTTATCTTACCGAAGAAAGTGTTCCTTATGTTCAAATGTATCAGGCTCTTTCTTCTGTTAGTTTAAAAAATTCAAAAGGCACTCCGTGTAATTTTAATCTTTATCCAGAATCTGTTACAGAATTTGATCTTTCCCTTAAAAACAATGTGTGTGCCGTAATTGAAAATTCTCCTTCCCTTACTGTTAATTTTGACGGTGAGTACAATTCATACTACGAAAACGAACCATTCTTAAAAGCTGCTGCAAAAAATACAGGAAAAGACTGCAAAATTTCTGTTGTTTTAGGCGACAATCTTAAACAAAAGGCAGAAGTTGTACAAACTCTTGATGCAGACAGCTCTTATTACACCTTTAAATTAAAACCAGTTTCTTCCGGCGGTAACGGTGAACAGTCACAAAATCCTGGCGGCAGCACCGGCGAAAATACAGGTGAAAATACAGGCGGCAACACTGAAAATCAGCCTTCCGTGGATATAGACATGTCCGGGCCTGTAGCACTTTTTAATGGTCTTGAAACTTCTCAATTTGAAGTAAGTTACGCAGTTCTTCGGGATATATACTCATCCAGCGACAGTATTTCCGGTTCAAATATTTTTGATTCTTCAACTATGGCAGCAAATGGCTTTTTCGAAGATATTGCCGTAGACAGTTCTGGAAATGTTTACAGTCTGTTTTCTTTCTCCAGTTCTAGTACCAGTGCATATTCCGTAATATATTCAGAATGGGGAGAAGACAGTTATAAATCATCGGAAAAATACGATATTTCAAATCCCCCGACCAGCATTTCCCAAATTGAAAAGGGCAGCGACGGAAATATTTACATTCTATATCATCAGGATAATATAGGCATTGGAAAACTTACTCTTGGGGGAACAAGTGCAACTTATGAAAAGGTTTTTGACTTTTCTTCAACAGGACTTTCCAGCTGCCAGACATTTACTGTAGACGAAAACGGAAATTTTTATGTTATATATTTAGGTTCGGATTTTTCAACATACATTGCACAGTTTGATTCTTCCGGCAACATAATATCAAAAGTCCAGATTGATTCAGCTTTGAGCTTTAACGATATTTTCTACAGCAGTGGCGTTCTGTATGCCAGTGCTCAGGGTGCAGACTTTTCTGGCGGCAGTATGTTCCGTATTACAACAAGCGGAAATGAATTTGTCGTTCAAAAAGATAATGCAGATGTATACAATCCTGTAAAAATTGTTTCAATTATTCCAGGCTACCTTGTTATAGCAGATTCTGGTAAAGATTCTGGAGGCAATTTACACTCAAGACTTTGTCTTTACAATGAATCAACTGGTACTTTAGACACAGAGTTTGATACAGCCGTATCTTTTATAAACATTCAATAAAAAAAACAACTTCCAAATAATGGAAAATTTTCTCTGAATTTTTTTTAATTTATTTGGTTTTTAAAGAATTTTTTATTGAAAGTTTTCTATAAAGGAAATAAAATTAACTAGTTTTTCGGGGCTGTAGCTCACCTGGCTAGAGCGTTTGAATGGCATTCAAAAGGTAGGGCGTTCGAGTCGCCTCAGCTCCAGTTTATGAAAGTAAAGACAAAATTAATCGGCAGTTTTATAGGTATTGTTTCTGTCTGCGGTCTTACAATGGCAATTCCCTTGCTTGTATCGACTTTTAAAAGCCTTCGTCAGAATATTCATCAGATTGCCCGTCTTGAAATAGAGCAGATTAATTCTAAAGTTTCAGCTTTCCTTGAACCTCCCCTTGAATCAATCGACGCATCTCTTAATTTTATTGATTTTTCTGATTTAACGGACAAAACAACAATCGAACGGTATCTTAAAAAAACTTCGGAAAATCAAGACAACTATTCAATGATTTATCTGTCCGATACTGTTCCTTTTCAAGAAGGCGGTTTTTTTTATTCCAGCAATTCTTGGGTACCGCCAGAAACTTTTAACCAAACTAAACGAAGCTGGTTTTTCAACACTTTGGAAACGGAAAATGCCTGTTTTTCTGATCCTTACATTGATGCAATGACCGGCGAAATAATCGTTACAATTTCAAAGTCATACAGACATGGCGAAGATGTAAAAGGCGTAGTCGGGCTGGATCTTACCATCGACACACTTAACTCCATGGTAAACGATATGAAGCTTACAAAGGGTGGAACTTCTTTTTTAATCGATAAAGACGGCAATTACATTACAAATCCAGACTATTCCAAAATTTCCAACGACAATTTCTGGGACGAATTTGGGTTTGAAAAATACGAACCTCAAATTCCTATGAACGGGGCTTTTGTAACTTTATTCGACCACGGTAAATATTTTGCCGCAAGAAAAATGCCTCTGCTGTGCGGATGGACTCTTGTAACTTTTGGCGACACCGTAGAAATTTATTCAGCTTTAATTTCCAATGCCATTTCAATTTTTTCAATAGTTATTTTAAGCCTTGTTCTGGCAACTGTTGTAGGGATTTTCCTTGCTGTTAAAATTGTTAAGCCTATTTATCTTGTGAGCGTAAATTTAAACGAAATTGCCTCTGGAAATGCCGACCTTACCAAGCGCATGAAAGTAAATTCCAACGATGAAGTAGGGGCCGTTTCAAAAGGTTTCAATACTTTTATAGAAAAACTGCACGAAATCATAAAACTTATTATGCAGTCAAAAGACAACCTTATAGAAGCAGGTACGCAACTTTCCAACGAAACTGCCGAAACTTCAAGTTCCATTTCTCAGATTATTTCAAACATAAATTCAATTAACAGTCAGATTTCTTCCCAAAGCGACAGTGTCCGGGAAACTGCCGGAGCTGTAAACCAGATTGCTTCCAACATAGAATCACTGGAAAAAATGATTGAAACTCAGGCTTCCGGTGTAACAGAAGCTTCGGCTGCTGTTGAACAGATGATTGGCAATATTAATTCCGTTAATTCTTCTGTAGAAAAAATGGCCTTTTCTTTCGATTCCCTGCAAAGCGATGCTCAAAAAGGAACTGTTCTTCAGCAGAATGTAAACGAAAAAATTTCTCAAATTGATGAAGAATCACGGATGCTTCGGGAAGCAAACGCCGCAATAAGTTCTATTGCCGGTCAAACAAACCTTCTGGCAATGAATGCCGCCATTGAAGCCGCACACGCAGGAGAAGCCGGCAAAGGATTCAGCGTTGTTGCCGATGAAATCCGAAAACTTTCGGAAACTTCTGCAACTCAGTCAAAACAGATTGGCGAACAGCTTACAATAATTCAAAATTCCATTTCGGCTGTTGTAGAAGCTTCTTCAGAAAGCAGCAGAGCATTTAATTCTGTTTCAGCAAAAATAAGAGATACAGACGAAATTGTCCGTCAGATAAAAGGTGCAATGGAAGAACAGCAGGCTGGTTCCCGCCAGATTACAGATTCTCTCCACATGATGAATGACAGTACCTCGGAAGTTAGAATTGCCTCTGTAGAAATGGCTCAGGGAAACAAGCAGATTCTGTCCGAAATTCAGCATTTGCAGGATACAACCCTTTTAATGACCCGCAGTATGGAAGAAATGTCCCGTGGTGCAGAAAGAATTTCTCAGACTGGAACATCGTTATCTGAAGTATCTGGCAAAATGAGTCAGGCTATTGCAGATATTGGCAAAGAAATTGATCAGTTCAAAATTTAATTATGAAACGGGCTGTTATTGTTGCCGCTGCAAAAATAAAAAACTACAGTAAAATTCGAAAATTCCTGTCAAAAGACGATTTTTACATTTTTTGCGATGCCGGATTAAAACACTGTAAAAAACTAAAGGTAAAGCCAGATCTTATTGTGGGCGATTTTGATTCAATAAAAAAACCGTCTACCAGTATTGAAACTATTGTACTTCCTGTGGAAAAAGACGATACAGACACTTTTTTTGCCGTAAAAGAAGCCCTAAAACGAGGGTTTACCAATTTTCTTCTTTTGGGTTGTATTGGAGAACGGTTTGATCACTCATTGTGTAATGTTTCTGTTTTGCTTCATCTTTACAGCAGGGGTGCTGAATGTGTTTTAATTGACGATTATTCTAAAATGAAAATTGTCGGAGAAAAACCAATTTTTGTTGCTGACACCTGCTCTTATTTTTCTTTAATGAATGTTGATGGAAATGCCAGCGGAATAACAATAAAAAACGCCAAATATGAGCTAAATAATGGGGAAATTAAAAGCGATTTTATGTATGGCTCTGGAAACGAGGTTTTACCAGGAAAAAAAGCAGAAATTTCTGTTAAAAAAGGCAGAATGCTTTTAGTTGAAGTTTTTTAAAATATTTTGGGGAACAGTAAAATCTCTCAGTTTTTTGGCTGTTCCCCCGATTTTAAATTTACTCAAAGACAAATTTTATTTTTTCGTTTGACGGCAGCGAAACATAAAAGATAGCATTAGAAAAATAATCAAGCGGTGTTACAGTAAAACCGTGGGGATACATAAAACCGCTTTCTAAAGCACTTGCATAAAATGTTCTCAGACCGGCTTCATAACATTTAACTTGATTTTTTGAATTAGAATAATAAAGCTCGTTTATGTTGATTGGTTTTACTGTAAGATTTTTCCCTGTAGTTTCAAATTTAACGGATTTATTGAAACTTAGAGTATTACTGTTTTCTGTGTATTCTGTATTTAGAAATGCCTTGTAAAATTTATCTGCAGCAGACTGAAATGTTTCCTGTTCAGAAATTTTTCCTTCTTCGTACATTTTTTCCAGAGCATAGTTAATGGCTTCTATATTGCTTCCGGGAGAGTCTTTTGAAGTTAAAGCCTTTAAAAAATCAACACCTCCAAAATTCCTAAAAAGGTACGCTCCAAATGCATAGTTGCCGGCATAAGAAGAATTTAAAGCAGAAGTATCTTCTTTATTCCAGTAACCGAATCCTCTTGTTGAATCCTGAATGTATGTAATGAACCTGCTGTAAACTTCGTAGCCTTTGTTTAACTCAAGAAAGTCCGTAAAAATATCTTCCGCAAGACAGGAAAGCATTTCCGTATACCATGTTTCAGGTTTTGAGTCTTTGGAAATATAACTGTTTATAAAAGTCAACATGTGCTGGAATTCGTGAACTAATGTAGAGTATGCATCGGAAAGATTTGAATCATTTATAAAAACAGAGTTCAGGTAAAAAGCCTGAATTTCGTTGGTTTTAACATCATTATACTGGGTATTAATAGAATCCTGCTTAAATAAATCCCTGTTGAGGAAAAAGCCCATAAGGGAAGGGTCGTTCATATTAAATATTATTATGGAAATTTTATCATCAACATTGTTGATAAACGCAAACGGATATTTGATTTCGTAATCTTTATTTGAGCCGAATAAATCCGTTTCCATTTTGTAAATTGAATCAAATTTATTTCCAAGAAGCGAAAATGATGAATCATCTATGGTGGACAAATCGTTTTCTTTGTACCAGATAAGGCAGTTTTCGCCGATATGTTTTAATACAAAAGTTTCTTGCCGTATGTCGGTATCATTGTAAAGGGCATAAAAATCTTTTTTGTTGCCAACAGAGTAAGAAGTTTTTTGCGTGGTGCATATAGTTTTGGAAACTGTATCTAAAACACTTCTGGAACTCTGCCCGCTGATTTTTAAAAGGAGGCGGTCTTCCGGCAAGTCTAAGCCAATTCCCCGGGAAGGAGTATTAATGGCGGAGTTTTCAAAATTGACCTGACTGTTACTTGTTTTTTGTGCATTTAATTGTGATGAGACACTTCTTATTTCTGCACTTTCGATGTATCCTGCTGCCTGTAAGGCAATTTTTTCGGAGGAGGTATTGTATTGAACAAAATAGTACGGTTCTTTTCCGGCATCAAAAACAAACTGTTTTTTTTGTGCTTCTGTAGAAAGAAGATCGCAGGAGAAAAGTAAAAAAACGCCCATTAAAGCAAAAATGCCGTAAATAAAATTTTTTTTCATTAAAGCCCTCTCTTAATAAATTAATGTATGGTTAAAAAAAACTATTTTTCGGAAGAAAAATATTCCAGTTCAAAGATTTGTT
>CAMAFU010000009.1 GCA_945833725.1 uncultured Treponema sp. | reverse complement strand
AAAAAAAATACCGCCGTTGGGTTCTGTAGGTCTTACTTCTGTTTTTCTTGCACTTTTAATGCGGAAAAGTGCTGATGTGCCGGTTTTTTTTGCAGGCCTTGATTTTTCTTTTTCGACAGGAAAAACTCATGCCAGGGGAACTCCTGCTCATGTTGCAAAACTTTCATCCTGTTCTCGTTTTGTTCCTGTAGAAAACTACGAAGCATCATTTAAAATCGGTGCCCAAATTGTTCAAGGCAAAAAATCGCCTGTAACAACAGATAAAATTCTTCTTTCCTATGCCTCGCTTTTTAATGACTTTTTTTCTAAAGCCGCAAATCTTTATAATGCAGGAAATTCCGGTATTAAACTTGGGACTTTAGAAATTTCTAAAGAACAAGTCCTTTCATTTGCAAAATCCATGCCTCAAAAAAAACATGATGAGAATAAAAATTTCTTTGAGCAGCAGCTGGCAAAAAACCGGGAAGATTTTAGCGAAAGTCAAAAAATAACGGAAAATTTCCTGAAAAAGGAAAAAGAATCTCTTGTAAGGTTAAGGGAACTTTTAGTTCACGGGGAAAATGTTTTTCCGCCGCCTTATCCAAGTTTAAATGAGGAAATAAAAGACCTTCTTTCTGCAAGAGATTATCTTTATCTTCATTTTCCAGACAGCTACAAAAAAAACTTTTCCGATTTAAGTTTTTTAAAGAGAGTCAGGACAGAAATTGAATTTTTTCTTAAAGATTTTTCCTGATTTTATGCTATTCTTCTTTGTCTTTTAAAACTGCAAGGAATGCACTTTGCGGAAGTTCAACATTTCCTACCATTTTCATCCGCTTTTTTCCCTCTTTCTGCTTTTCAAGAAGTTTTCGCTTTCGTGTTATATCGCCGCCGTAACATTTTGCAAGAACATCTTTTCGTACAGGATTTACTGTTTCTCTTGCAATTATCTGGCTTCCAATTGCTCCCTGTATTGCAATTTTAAATTGCTGCCGGGAAATTTCGTTTTTAAGCCGTTCGCAGACTTTTTTTGCTCTGGCAACCGCTCCGGCTCTAAACGCAAGAAACGAAAGGGCATCAACTGGCTTGGAATTTATAAGCGTATCAACTTTTACTAAATCGGTAGCACGATATTCTATTACTTCGTAGTCAAAACTGGCATATCCCCGGCTGTAGCTTTTAAGTCTGTCGTAAAAATCAAATAAAACTTCGGACAGAGGCATTTCGTAGGTAAGTTCAACACGCTTTTCGTCCAGATACTGCATGTTTTTCTGTTCTCCCCGTTTTTCTGTACAAAGATTCATAATTGCACCTATGTATTCTGCCGGAGTTATAATTGATGCCCGTATATAAGGTTCTTTTGCTTCTTTTATTTTTGTTTCCGGGAATTCTGTAGGATTGTCGATGGTAATTTCCTCGCCGTTTGTCAGCGTGCATTTGTATTCAACAGAAGGTGAGGTGAATATTACCGACTGATCATAATCCCGTTCCAGCCGTTCCTGAATTATTTCCAGATGAAGAAGTCCGAGAAAACCGCAGCGGAATCCGTTTCCTAAGGCAAGGGAATTGTCTTTGTCGTAAGTAAGGCTGGCATCGTTCAGCTTTAACTTTTCCATGCTGTCTTTTAATTCTTCGTAGTCGTTGGAATCCATAGGATAAATTGAAGAAAAAACCACTGGCTTAACTTCTTTAAATCCTGGAAGAGGCGATTCTGCCGGATTAGAAGCTAAAGTTACCGTATCTCCTACTTTTACATCGCTTACAGTTTTACAGCCTGCAATAATGTAGCCTACATCACCTGCTTCAAGATATTGCTTTTCTTCGTAGGTGATTTTGAAAATTCCAGTCTGTTCAACTTTGTATTCTGCATTATTCGACATAAAACGGATCGTATCGCCTTTTGAAATTCTTCCTTCTTTAAGGCGGATGTGAATTATAACTCCCCGGTATTCATCGTAATGACAGTCAAAAATAAGAGCCTGAGCTTTGTTTTCTGGGTTTCCAGATGGTGGCGGAAAGTTTTTTACAATGGCTTCCATTAAATCATCAATTCCTTCCCCTGTTTTTGCACTGCAAAGAACTGCATCGTCGGCATCCAGACCTAAGTCGTGTTCAATCTGGTGCTTTACGGTTGGAATATCTGCTGAGGGAAGGTCAATTTTGTTTATAACAGGTACAATTGTTAAATCCTGTTCCATTGCCATATATAAATTTGAAACAGTCTGGCTTTCAACACCCTGACTTGCATCTACAAGAATTAATGCTCCTTCGCAAGATGCTATTGCTCGGCTTACTTCGTAGGAAAAGTCAACATGACCGGGAGTATCAACAAAATTCAACTCGTAGTCGTTGCCGTCTTTTGCGTGGTAAGGAATTGTAACGGCCTGACTTTTTATTGTAATTCCCCGTTCCCGCTCAATATCCATGTTATCCAGTATCTGGTTTGTCATCTGCCTGTCGTCAATAATTTTTGCTTTTTGAATAAGCCTGTCTGCCAGTGTTGATTTTCCATGGTCAATGTGGGCAACAATGCAGAAGTTTCTTTTAAATTTCATTTGTGTCATTTATTTAATCCTTAAAAATAATTTGGGCTGTTTAATGGGGCTGCAATTCCCATGCTCATATCCAGATAACCTTTTTTCCGTTTTTTAGCATATATTGCGGCTAAAACTACGGATTTATCTTCGTTAAATTCAATGTCGCGTATTTCGATGTAGTCGCTTTCAGAAAATCCAGATTCATCGGCTACAGAACCTTTTACAACATTTTCAACCTGAAACTTTTTCTTTCCGTTTGTATCTCTTGTAAGTTTCATGCCGAAAATTGCTGCAAACGAATTTGAAAGCACATCGTTTTTATAAATGTAGAATCCCGGATTAGACGGTCTGGGAGAAAGATAGACTGTGGCTGTTTTTGTTTCTTCGTTACGCAAATATGTAATTTTTATAATTGAACGGGCCGCAATGGAACAGAGTTTTTTCTGGAGCGTTTCAAGATCTGCTGTTTTCTGGTCATTAACGGCAGTAATTATGTCTCCTTCTTTTAAGCCGGCCCTAAAAGCCTTTCCGCCAGGCATTACATAATACAGTTCAACACCATTGCTTTCTGAAGAAGTCTTTTTTGTTTTGCCGCAGGCTTCTATCCAGCCGTGAGTAAATTCGCCTCCTGCAATAAGGTTTGGAAGTTCTGCTTTAAGGTATTCAACAGGAATGGCAAAATTTAATCCTGTCATCTGCTGCATTCCGGCAAAAACTATAGCCTGTACATTGCCTTTTTCATCTACACAAGGACCGCCACTGTTTCCAGAGTTTACAGCCGCATCAATCTGCATTATTGGCCCTGCACTGTTTAAAAATCTTTCTCTGGCACTTACAATTCCGCTTGTTAAAGTTCGTTCCAATCCTATAGGCGAACCTATGCAGAAAACTTTGTCGCCGGCATCCATATCCATGCTTGAACCTAATGCAAAAACATAAGGTGCTTCAATTTCAGCTTTAAGAAGGGCTAAATCCAGTTCAGAATCCCAGCCAATAACTTTTGCAGGAATCCGTGTTTCTGAATCTCCGGCAAGTTTTACAAAAAGCCTGGCATAACCTTCGTATTTTGGATCTACTAAATCTGAAATTACATGATGGTTTGTTACGATTATGCCGTCGGAGGAAATAAAAAAACCTGAGCCTGTTATTCTGTCTGCATAACCCATTCCGTTTTCAACTTTTACGCCTTTATCGACCCATACTGTTACAGTTCCTTCAATAAGTCTGGAAAGTTTTACAGGATTTTGATTTACAGGAGTTGAAGGAATTTTTGCTTTTGAAAGTTTTTCCAGTTGTTCAGAAGAATATTTTAACTTGCTGTACAGCGGGTGAGATTGAATTTTCAGTGCATTGGCAAAATAAGCGGCCTGAAGATAGTTTTCTTCGCTTATTGATTCATTGCAGGCCTGTAGAATTTTTTCTGCCGTTTTGTCAATTACAGATTTTTCGTTCAGCATGCAGCTTCGCCAGAACGCGTGAATAAGTTCAGTTTGCGAAATTTCTTCTATGCGTTTTATTTCTTCGTTTTTAATGTCTTCCTGAGTGTAGTCAGGTTGAACAAAGGGTTTACCGGATTCTTCTGTTGTTTTGCATCCTGCTGCAATAAATAAGCATAATACAAAGCAGAAATAGAAAAATATTTTTAAAATTTTGTTTTTCATAGTAAATCTTCCATTTGAATTTTTTCTTCGGTTTTTTCGTCCGGCAGCAATTCTCCGAAAATGTAACTGCCAATCCGTACGCAAAGTATATTTTTACCTTCCGCCGGTACAAGTTTACAAACACCTTGAACCGTAGTTTGGTTAATATTTTTTAGAAGAATTTCTGCATCCATTCCGTTTCCTTTTTCGCCAAGCCAGAATATTCCGTATGGTTCATCGTAAAATATAGGAATTTTTTTGCCATCTTCCAGAATGTGAACTGGAATTCCGTTTTCCATAACAACAGATACATAATCGTTAAAAAACGGTCGCCGGAAAATTGTTTGTTCTGTAAGGGGCGTTCCTTGTTTTTCTGGATGTTTTATGTAGCGCAGTTCCCATTCACCGTCGTTATTTAAATCCCATGAAGAAGTTTTACCTTTTCCTTCTGAATATTCTTCCGTAAAGTCTGGAATTGTGTCGCCGTTTTGGTCGAGTTGAATCATTTTCAGGTAAAATCCAGTCCCGCTGCTTCCGCTGCCGAATAAATTTGTTACGATTTGTATTTCTTCTTCTTGAGTTAAATAGTCTTGAAGACCGTTTTTCTCTCTGCCATAAGTTTCTGTCGTTTCAAAAAGACCGTCTTCGTCCATATCAACTACGCGGAAATCTGGAAGCCCGTTTTTAAAATGTGTTTGGGCATACATTTTTCCGTTGGAAAAATATCTTGCAAGCTGAGGCTGCCCGTTAAGCATGCTGACTTTTATTTCTGCGTTTTCCCTTTCTTTTGAAGGAATTTCATAACTTGAGCAGGCCGATAAAAGTTTTTCGCCGGAAATAGTTTCTTTTTGTTCTGATATTTCTGGAATATAAAATTCTACATTGAAAAGGGATAATAATTCATTTTCGGCATTTATTGAAAAAGGTGACCAGAATAAAGTTTCTGATACAAGATTAAAAACAAGTTTGTCTTTTTTTCCGTCGGATCCAGGATAGACAGCCTTATGAATTGACGGCCATTTATCGTATTCCAGGCGGCAGTTTCCTTCCTGCAGTGTTATTGAAACGGGAACTCCAAAGTCGCAGAACGCTTCCCATTCGTTTTCATCATCCTGATTGCTGTCGAACTTTATTTTTTGCGGACGACCCCGTTTATATTCAGCGTAAAGGTTGCATGTTAAATCGCCGTCTGTATCGAAAAGAATTGTTCCGTTGTAGGAATTTAAGTATTCGCCGAATTCTTTTTTTGTGTCGGGAGAAGAAAGGTGTTTTGCAAAGTTTTTTAAAATGCTCCAGTTAATAGTTTTGTCGGAATATGAATAAAAATAGTCCAGAGCCTTCTGTTCCGAAATTAAGCCGCATTCTAAAGCTGCACTGGGATAAAGAGGCGATTTTAACCCTCTGGCATTAAATGATTTTAACATTCTGATTTTTTGTTCACCTTGTGCAAATAAGGCTGCCAGAATTTCCAGCTCGGCAGATGGCTGTGAATAATTTGAAACGGCAGAAATAAACGCATCGGCAATAAGGGAATTTTCACTGTTTCTTCCACCAGTTGAATATTCATGGCTGAAAAAAAGTTCTGCAAACCGTTTGTCCTCTGGGTATAT
Source organism: uncultured Treponema sp. (assembly GCA_945833725.1). GTDB lineage: Bacteria > Spirochaetota > Spirochaetia > Treponematales > Treponemataceae > Treponema_D. Next base: position 13,869 of record CAMAFU010000009.1, on the reverse strand, counting down.
TCTTCTGGCGGCATCAATTTTTTCCCGGGCTTTTTGAATTCCATCTTCGGCTTTTGAGTTGTAATAGCATTTTGCACGGATAAATTCTGCATCTGCCGAATACAGAAGGGGAGGCATGTTAAGTACGGCCTGTGCCTGAGTAAAACTGCCTGTGGAACAAAGAAGGTCAGCGTATAAAATTCTGGCACTTTCTTTGTTGTAGTCAACCCATTGGCCTTCTGTAAGGGATTTTTGTACAAGTGGAATAACCTGATTTTTTTTTGTTCCAGAGTTGATTTTTGATAAGGCCTGAATGTACCACAAATCTGAAATTGATTCGTCGTAAGCAAGCCCCAGTGTGGAATTGGATTCGGCAGCAGACCAGTTTTTTTCTGAAGCATATTGTTCTGCCAGTTTTAAATATCTCAATGCTGTTTTTTTACTTGAATTTGCATAAGATTGCCCGAAAAGAAGGGGAAAAGAAACAAGAAACAATGCGGAAAAAAAACAAATCTTTTTTTTGCTGCTGAAAACCATAAGGACATTTTATATTTTTTTTGAGCAAAAAAAAAGTCCCTGACATAAAAATCAGGGACATGAAACAAAAGTAAGACTTAGCGAGCCGGAGCAATGCTTATAAGTTCAGCATCTGCCGGAGTAAGAACTGTAATTTTGTCGCCAAGAGGGATATCTTTTACGCAGAAAATATCACCGATGTTGATTTTTGAAACATCAACAACAACTCTTGCAGGCAGGTCTTTTGGCAATGCCTTAACTTTGATTTCTGGAATATGCTTAACCATGAAGCCGCCTTTAAGTACACCGGCAGCTGTTCCTGTATACTGAACTTTGAAAGTTCTTGTAACAGGCTTTTTGTTTGAAACTACAAGGAAATCGGCATGAAGAACTTCGTCGTTGATAATGTCGTATTCTGTGTCGCGAATGAAAGCATCGTAATCTTTGCCGTCAACATTTAAGGTAATGAGTGTTGTTGAAGTAATGTTTCTCCATACCTTGTTGAAATTGTTGCTTTCTACTGTGATTGATGTAGCTTTTCCGTTTTCGTCATACATTACTGCAGGAATTTTTCCTGAAGCACGGATAGCTTTTGCAAACTTTTTGCCAGTTTCGTTTCTGAGAGTGGCTGTAACTGTCATCTGTTCCATTTTTATAGAACTCCTTAATTTTGAAAGGTCATCAGAATAAAAGCTGCCGGCCTTTCTTAATTTTTAGGCATAAAAGCCATATATGCTGGGACGACAGGATTCGAACCTGTGGAATGACGGCACCAAAAGCCGTTGTCTTACCGCTTGACGACGTCCCAAAAAAATACTTTTAATTAGTCTTCGTTTTCTGCAATGCCTTCTTCTACATGACCTGCATTATACTCGCTGATAATTGTTTCCTGCAGTTCGTTGCGGAATTCTGGACTGATAGGGTGAGCAACATCTTTGTACTCTCCGCTAGCAGTTTTACGGCTTGGCATTGCAATAAAAAGACCTGTTTTACCTTCGATAATTTTTACATTATGAACAACAAAACAGTTGTCAAAGGTGACCGTAACATAAGCCCGGAGTTTTGAATCTCCAGACACTTTTCTGATTCGCAGTTCTGATACTTTCATACGAGTGTTCTCCTCTGCTGCATGAAAAATGAGTTAAATCATTACGCAATAACGCAATAATTCCAGCTTTGTTTAAGGTGAGCCAAAGCGGTTTGTGCGTCTTTTAAATTTGTAAAGACACCGAAAACCACTGCTCCTGAACCGGACATTTCGGCCCATAAAGCACCGCTATTTTTTATATCCTGTAATGCTTTGCCCACTGCAGGATATTTTTGCACCAGAACAGAAGTGAAGCTGTTTTTAAAAGTCCAATTTTGAACAGGACTTTTGTATAATGCTATCAAATCTGATAAATCTGGACAAGTTGCAGGAGAACATGTTCCGCTGTATTTATCCAGAAGTTCGTACGCTTCTTTTGTGGAACTGTGTACATCCGGGAAAAGAAGCAGAAAATGCAAATCGTTTCTTGGATAAAACTGCCGGATATGTTCCCCGCGGCCTGTAACAATACCGCAGACAGATTCTGAACCCGGTAATTTTTCCGTTAAAAAAAAGAAAACATCGCTTCCGACAAGAGATGCCACACTGTTTTTAAGGCTTTCTGACAGTTGAATATTGTTAAGCTGTGCAAGAGCCCTGAGAAACGACGCAGCATCCGATGAGCCACCGCCTAAGCCGCCTCCGGAAGGAATATGCTTTTCCAGAGTAACTTCTACGCCGGTTCTGCAGCCTGTAATTTTACAGAAAGCATCGTAAGTTTTTGTAATGGTGTTTTCTTTTGGGAGAATAAAATTTCCCGAATGCAGAATGCAGCTGTTTTCGTTTTGAAGCAAGGAAACCGACAGCCTGTCGAAAAGCCTTACAGTCTGAAAAATGCTGCAGATATTGTGAAACCCGTCTTCCCGCTTAGGATAAACCTTTAAACCAATGTTTACTTTTGCAGGAGCAAGAATCTGAATATTTTTCTGCATATCTCGGACATTATACAGAATGGGATTAAAAAGTCAATAATACGCAAAAACTGTGTAAACAAATATTTAACCGGATTTTGCTCAGTAATACTCCGGCTGGCATTAAAAATTTGCTTAAAACAGGGGGTGAATTTAAAAAGTGAAAAAAAATTAAAAAAAATGAAAAAACCGTATTGACCAAAAAAAACATAATTGATAATATAACAACATCACGCGGGCATAGCGAAGCTGGTTATCGCGCTGGCCTGTCACGCCGGAGATCGCGGGTTCGAGCCCCGCTGCTCGCGTAAAGCCTTCCGTTTTGGAGGGCTTTTTTATTTTTTCTTCCCGGATTGAATGTTTTTATATTCATCTTTTTTAGGGAAGTGTCTTTTTTTCGGGTATTAGCGCAGCTGGTAGCGCACTAGCTTCGGGAGTTAGGGGTCGGCGGTTCGAATCCGCCATACCCGATTTTTTTTGTCTTCTTAATAATAACAAAATATTTATCTTTTTTAATTTTTTTTCCGAAAATATTGATGATGTGCAGAAAGGATTTTTTGTTTTCCGATGCCTTTTTGGACAAGTGATTGGAGAGCCGCCGCAGGCGTTCTGGAGCGACAGCGTAAGAATGGAGCGATAGCGGAAGCTCGGAATGAACGGCCGGAAACTTTGAAAAAGTTTTCGGATGGCCCCATTTTTATTTTTGGAGAGAAATCGTGGATATTACTTTTATTTCTCAGGAACCTGAAATTTGCAGGATTTTTATGGACAGGCTTTCTGCGGAAGGTCATTGCTGCTTTCTTGAAGATGACTGGCTTGATTTTTATTTAAAATTGAAAAATCCGGAAACTACTCCTGATTTGATTGTTGGCGATTTTAGGCTTATGGGGGATAAGGCTTCTGATGTTTTTGAATATGTCCGCTGTACCGGCAATGTTATTCCCGTTCTTTTTTATAATGATCCCATTCCTGATGATTGTCAGCGGGTTGAATATTGGATTGACAGAAACGAAAAAATGTTCAGGGCTCCCTTTTGTCTTGAAATGCTTCCTGTGCTGGAAAGAATAAATGAGATTATTGTTGACCCGGATGTGAGAAAGCATATTTCTTTTTTGCAGCCGGCCGTGCCTTTGAATAATAAAAAATGCGGAATTTCTACGGAAAACAGGGAAATTGATCTTACGGCCCTTAGAAGGCGAAACAGGCTTCCTCCGGTGATTTTTAAGCTTTTGAAATATATGTATGCAAACAGACACAGGGAAATGTCTGTCAGGGAGTTGGGAAAGGTGCTTTTTTCTGGAAAAGAAAGGTTTTTTGTAAAGGAAAATACAATTTATTCTTATATTTCCCGGCTTAAAAAATATATTGCAGGCGATGTTGTGACCGATATGGAAATAGTGCGTTCCGGGAAAGGGGAATATGAACTTGTAGTTTACTAGAGTGAATGTTTGTGTTAAAAAAAAATCGCAGGGCAAGAAACTTACCCTGCTGCATCTTAAAACCCGTTTATTTTATACATTTTTTTATAAAATCAAGCTTTAAGTTTTTTAATGATTCTGTAAGGCTTACTTTGTAAATGTGCGGGTTTAAAATCCGCTTGTAGGATGAATCCAGTGCTTCCAGCTGACGCTGCATTGTTTCGTGGGCTTTTCGCAATACTTTGCCCGGTTCTTCTTTTGCACTGGTGCGCTTGCCTTTTTCTACCATTTTGTGAAGCATCGGTTCTATTTTTGCAGCTTTGAAACTGAACTGCCTGTAGTCAACCATAGGGTGATAATAGCGGTATTCTGTATTTTCCAGAAGAGTTTCGCTTTCTAAGGCAATTATATCTGCCTGAGCACTGCCGTTTTCGTCGTAAAGGCGGTATACATTTTTTACACCTGGATTTGTGTTTTTTTCGGGGTTATCGGAAAATTTCATGGCAGGAATGTTTTTGCCGGAAACTTTGTCGAATCTGGCGGCAAGTTTGTATACTCCTGTAAAACTGGCTTCGTTGCCCCCTGTAACCATGTGGGTTCCTACACCCCAGCTGTTTATTGGTGTGGACTGCTGGACAAGAGTTTCGATTATTTCTTCTGTAAGTTCATTTGATACTGTTATTGTTGCCTGCGGAAAACCTGCTCTGTCCAGTTCTTTTCGTACTTCCCGGGTAAGGTAGGAAATATCGCCGGAATCCAGACGAACACCGAAATTGTATCCCTGTTCAACAAGTTTTGCTCCCACTTTTATTGCGTTTTTTATGCCGGAATTGAGGGTGTCGTATGTGTCGATAAGAAAAATTGCCTTTGTAGGATATAATTTTGCGTAGGCTTCGAAAGCTTCCAGTTCGGAAGGAAATGCCATAATCCAGGAGTGAGCCATTGTTCCCATAACAGGAATGTCGTACAGTTTGCCGGCAAGTGTATTTGATGTTCCGGCTGCTCCGCCGATAAAACTTGCCCTTGTAGCACTCATTGCACCATCGTTTCCCTGAGCCCGCCTGAGCCCGAATTCCATTACGGAACCTTTTTTGCTTGCAAGGTAGACTCTGGCTGTTTTTGTGGCAATAAGGCTCTGGAAGTTGATGTGATTTAAAACAAGGCCTTCTACAATTTGAGCTTCAATTAAGCTGGCATGAATGCGGATTACAGGTTCCTGAGGGAATATAACGGCACCTTCTTCAAAGGAATATAAATCGCCCCGGAACTTAAAGTCTTTAAGGTATTCAAGAAAACCTTCTTCAAAAATATTTTGTTTTCGTAAATAGTCAATGTCGCTTTCGGAAAAAGTAAAGTCTGTTATGGCGTCTAAAAGGGTGTCAAGACCTGCAAAAACAGAAAAACCGCCGTTGAAAGGCTGTCGTCTGAAGAACATGTCGAAAACAACATCCTGATTCATGTCGTTTTTCCAGTAGCCCTGAGCCATTGTAAGTTCGTAAAAGTCGGTAAAAAGTGCACTTTTGATGGTGGTGATTTCCATTTGATTTTTCATCGTAATCTCCTGTTCAAAGAATGGGAAACTCTGGGAATGATTTTTACGGTGCAGGCCGTTTTGATTGTTTAGTTTTGCAATGTCCGCTTACAAAAAAATACAAAAATGCCTGAACAAACAAACCCTTTTGTTTCGTGATTTTTAAGTGAATTGCTGAAAGTTTGCTTCAGCGTTTACCATCTTCATAAGTGATAAAAACCGGCTTTCAATGGTCAATTTTATGTTTTAGAAAAAAAATAGTCAAATCAAAACTGCTTTTTGCTGCTTTTTGCACAGAGCGATTACTGTTTATATGGGCGTTTGTTAAAGAGAAAAGTTGCTTTTGCCACAAAATATCTTGGAACAAAATGGCTTAAAAAGGCTGTGATTTTCCATTTTGGCCACCACAGAATGATTTTTTTGTTTTTTTCTGACTTTTTAAGGCAGTGGCTTACAACTTTTACAGGATCTTTTCCGTGAAGAACTTCTTTTCTTGCTCCGTTGCTTGCTATATTTGCAAAATTTGTGCTGACACTGCCGGGGCACAGTGCACTGACATATATTTTTCGGGGAGAAAGTTCTGCGGCCAGAGCAACGGAAAACGAAAGTACATAGGCTTTTGTTGCTGCGTAAACGGCGAAATTCCCAAGAGGCATAAAGGCTGCCAAACTGGAAACATTTATTATACGGCTTTTTTCTTTAAGGAAGGGAAGGCATATACCTGTAATTCCTGTAAGGGAGATGCAGTTAAGTTCAATCATGTTTAATTCTTTGTTCAGTGGTGTTTGTTCAAAAGTGCCGTATGTGCCGAATCCTGCATTGTTAATGAGTGTTTTAACTGTAATTTTTTGTTTTTGACTTTCCTGAAGAAGAATGTTTTTAAAACTTTCTACGCCGGCCGTTCCTGACAGATCTTCGGAGAAAAATTTTATTGACGGCAGAAATGTTTGTTCTGTGCCGGAAGGAGAATAAATTTTTTGCTGAAGGTCTAAAAGTTCTTGTTTAAGCTGTTCCAGATTTGTTTTTGAACGGGATAAAAGCCATAATTCCTGCATGGAAGAACAGTCTTTGTGCATGGAAACAAACAGCTGTCTTGCAAATTCTTTTCCTAAACCGGAAGATGCACCTGTAACGATTGTAATGTTTGTAATACTTTCTTTTGAATGTGATTCTTTTGTTTTTTTATTTTCCATAGGATTATTTTAACCTTTATGCTAGAATCCTGCTATGAAAAAAGAAAATTATTCAAAATTTACGCTGATTTTCACTTCACTTTTTTTTGTTATTTTAAGTGCAGGCTGTAATTCCGAAGAAAAAAAACAGGCTCTTATTACCGAAGAAAAAAACAAGGCTCTGGAAAAATATATTTCCAATTTTTCAAAAGAACAACTTTTATCACAGCTTTTTTTAATCAACATAGAAGGAAACAGAAAATTTATTCCTGTAGAGAAAACTGGAGAAATTTACGGCCAGAAAAATGAAGGTAATTGGCTTTTAAGCGGAGGATGCCTTCTTTTTAAATATAATTTAGGTAATACGGCAGAAGATGTGCGCAGTTTTACTGATTCAATCAGGCAGTTTTATTCAGATGCCGGTGATATTCCTCCCTTTGTGGCTGTTGATCAGGAAGGCGGCTATGTTTCTAGGCTCAGGGGACTTACGGAAAATCTTCCTTCCCAAAAAAAAGTTGCCGAAACATTTTCTCTTGAAGAAGCTGAATCTCTTTATGAAAGGCAGGCCCGTCAGATTAAAAATCTTGGTATAAATGTAAATCTTGCTCCTGTTGTAGAAGTTGAAACATCCGGCAATGCTTCTTTTCTTGATACGAGAAGTTTTGGTTCTCTTAATAAAGTTATTGATTATGGAAAAGCTGAAATTCTTGCCTTTGAAAATAACGGAATAGGAACGGTGTTGAAACATTTTCCCGGGAATTCAAATACCGACCCTCATACAGGACTTCCTGAAATTAGGGTAACGGAAGAAGAGGCCGAAAACATTCTTGTAGCACCTTTCAGAAAACTTTTGCCCTATTCCTCTGCCCTTTTAATGAGTCATGCCAGAGTGGAAATTACAGGCGGGCACAGTAAAACAGAACCTGCCTGTCTTAGTGAATTTTGGATAAAGCATGTTGTAAGAGGGGATTTAGGTTTTGAAGGCGTTGTTTTCAGCGATGATATTTTTATGGCTGCTCTTGAAAAAAACGGCTATCCGCCTCAAACTGCGTGTATAAAAGCTTTTGAATCGGGAATTGATGTTCTTATGGTAAGTGAAAAAAGATATGCAGATATTCTTAAAGTGTTGATTTTTCAGTCGGAAAATTCTCCGGAATTTAATGATATTTTGAATGAATCTGTCCGGAGGGTAATAAAATTTAAGGAAAAACTTGGTCTTCTTGAGTATGTTCAGGTTGATGAAGAAAAATCTTCCGGTAAAAGTAAAATTCCTTCTTTCATTCTTACAGTAAAAAAACAGGAATCGGTAACAAAATGAAACAGAAAGATAAAAAAAATAAAATTTCAGGGGAAGAAGGGTTTGTTTCCTTTTACGGGGAGCTTTTTGGAGAAAGATGGCCAAAACTTATGGAAGCGTTGAAAATGCCTTCATGTCCTAAAGAATTTCGTGCCGGTGGTCTGGAAAGTTACTATCTTGATGCGGCTTCTGTAAGGGCGGCTGCAAGTCTTCCTCTGAAAGGAGCAGAATCTGTTCTTGATATGTGTGCAGCTCCCGGAGGAAAATCTCTTGTTCTGGCTGTTAGAATGGATAAAGATGCAGAACTTTTGTGTAACGAGCGATCTTCCGACAGAAGAATAAGGCTTATTAAAACTGTAAAAAACTGTCTTCCACCAGAAATTGAAAGGCGCGTGCGGATTTCCGGCAAGGACGGTGGTGTGCTTTGCAAATTCCCTGAAAACAGGTTTGACCGTATTCTTCTTGATGCACCGTGTTCTTCTGAACGCCATGTCCTTAATGATCCTGCATATTTAAAGGACTGGTCTTTTGCCAGAATTAAAACTCTTGCCCTTGCTCAGTGGTCCCTTCTTTCTTCCGGCTGGAGAATGTTGAACAGCGGCGGCTATTTGCTTTATTCAACATGTGCACTAAATGAAAACGAAAATGATGAAATTGTAGGCCGTCTCCTTAAAAAATTTGATGATGTAATTGTGAGCGATGTTGATTTTTCTGTTTTTCCGCCGGAGTTTATGGGAGACTGTCTGCCTGAAGGTGAAAAAACAAAATATGGATTTCATATTCTGCCGGATAAGTGCGGAGGGGCGGGACCTCTTTATTTTTCACTGCTGCAAAAGGCATGAATTCTGCTCTATTCGAGGCCGGTCTTAATAAAATTCGCACCTCAATTTATCTTAAAAAAATTATAACGCGTTTTCCCTTTTCCCTTTTTCCTGTAAAATCCTTATGGATAAATTGCTTTTTTTATGTTAAAATTTTCTTGTAATCGGTTGCACTTTAAGGGAATAATGCAAAGCTGGCAAAAACTTAAAACGCTGACTAAAGACTTAAGGAAATAAAATGAATTCAACACAAAAAGAAGAAACTTTGCGGAAAATCATCGAAATTGAGCACATGCTCAGCGACATTCAGGATATGGATGTGCTTCTTGAACGGATTCTTACGGAGGCCAGAAATATTGTTCATGCCGATGCCGGTTCAATTTATATTGTTGATGATGACAAAATAAAAATAAAATATGCCCAGAACGACACTCAGCAGAAAAAACTTTCGCCGGGAACAAAGCTTCCTTACATTTATTTTGCCCTGCCTATTTCTAAAAATTCCATTGCCGGCTATTGTGTCTGTTCCGGTGAACTTATAAATATTGAAGATGCCTATTCAATTTCTTCCGAAATGCCTTATTCATTTAACAAATCTACAGATATTTCAACAGGCTACAGAACAAAATCTATGCTTACTCTGCCTCTTAAAATGGGAAACGGTCGCATAATAGGTGTCCTGCAGATTATTAATGCCCAGAACGAAGAAAAACAGGTTGTGTCTTTCGACAGCGAGGCTGAACTTTACATTTCCCATTTTGCTTCAAATGCGGCACAGGCTTTGGAACACGCTTATCTTACAGGCAGCATGATAAAACGAATGCAGAGAATGGCGCAGTACAGGGATCCTAAAGAAACTTTTCAGCATGTTGAGAGAGTTGCCTCTTTTTCACTGGAAATTTATGACAGATGGGCAAGCAATAACGGCATTTCAAAAGAAGAAAGCCATAAATTCCGGGATAATTTAAAAATTGCCGCTAAGTGTCATGATTTTGGAAAAATCGGTGTTTCTGATGTAATCTTAAAAAAAGTAAATCCTCGGCTTACAGATGAAGAACGGGACATTATGAAAGGTCATACCTGTGTAGGAGCTCTTCTGTTTACAGAGCCTGAATCTTCTCTGGACGAAATGTGCCGGGATGTTGCGTTAAGGCATCACGAATGGTGGGATGGAAGTACAAGAGGTTATCCTGGACGGGTTGATTTTACCCAGTATGAACCAGGAGAACCTGTGGTAAAAGCTCAGCCTTTGCAAGGGGAAGAAATTCCTCTTGCTGCAAGAATTGTTGCTCTGGCAGATGTATTTGATGCTTTAAGCCACAAAAGGGCATATAAATCGGCATGGTCTGTTGAAGATTCCATTCAGGAAATCGAAAAACTTTCCGGTTCCCAGTTTGATCCTGAAGTTGTCCGGGCTTTTATACAGGTTAAAGACCGTATTCTTGGAATAAACCAAATGTGGGAAGCTACATCCTGCGAGTCTTAATTTTTATAAATCCTGCAAAGTAAAAGTTAATTTTTTCTCACCTTGTAAATTTATTTGATTTTTTTCCTCATTTTTTTGTCTGTTTTTGTTTTCCTGCGAGTATATATAATGCAGGAGGTATTGAATTTGAAAATCAAAAACAAACTTACTCTTTTTATTGCAGGATGTTTTCTTGCATTTTCGACTGTTTTTGTTGTAGCCCTTCCTTTAAGCTGTCGTCTTACAGAGGAAGGTCTTACTGTTGTTGAAGGGGAAGAAACTGTTCCAAAAATTGCATCATACTCTGTAGAAAGTGAATCTGTTATCAGCCTGTATTTTACATCTTCCGTTCATCTTGAAAAAATCGGCGTAAAAGATGATTTGGGAAATGAGTTTGCAGGAAAAACTTTTTATCTGGATGACGGCAGAAAAATTTCTTATGAACTGGAAAATGCCATAGAAGCCGGCGAAAAATATTTTCTGGATGGAGTTGCCGTTGACACTAAAGGAAATTCCCTTGAATTTTCCCTGCCGTTTGTGGGCTTTAATCAAAATCCTGCCAGACTTGTTTTAGGGGAAATAAGGTCGGAGTATGTTTCTTCGTCAAAAAAAATTGAATTTGTAGAACTTGTGGTTTTAAAAGGCGGAAATCTTGCAGGGCTTGAAATTGTTACTGGAAGTGATGGTGAAGAAAAGAAATTTGTTTTTCCGAAAATAAATGTGGCAAGAGGCGATTTTCTGACTGTTCACTTCAGGACTTTGGAAGAAGAAACTTCAATAAATGAACTGGAAGAAGATATTTTAATTTCCAAGTCTACAGACAGCTGTGATACTGCCAGAGATTTCTGGGTTCCGGGAACGGAATCCAGAATAAGTAAATCTGATGTAATTATTGTTCGCGATTCATGCAGGGATTTTATTATGGATGCGGTTCTTTTTTCGGAAAGCGGAAAAACTTCCTGGTACAAGGCTTTTCAAAAAAATCTTGCTCTTGCATCATTTGAAAAAGGCATTTGGCTTGGTGGAGACAGTCCTGAATATGCAGCTTGCAGCGATGGTGTTACTGCAACAAGAACATTGTGCCGTCTTAATCTGAATGAAATTTTTAAAAACTGGCAGGAAGAAAATATAACGCTTGAAACCATAATTCCTTCGTCATCGTCTGACTGGGCTGTTGTTGTAAAATGCACTCCAGGATACGAAAATGAACTGACTCTTTACGAAAAATAAATCTTTAAAGAAAATTGGAGCGGAGGGCAACTCTTTTAGTCCTGACTGTGGGGAATGACAAGAATTTAATTTTTATGATAAAATCGGGCTATGTCTGAATTATTAGCACCAGCAGGAAATATTGAAGCTCTTGATGCAGCCATTGGCGAAGGAGCAGATGCTGTATATCTTGGTTTAAAAAGTTTTAATGCAAGGCTTAGGTCTTCGAATTTTGCATGGAATCAGTTTGAAGCTGCAGTTCAATCTGTTCACCGGTTAGGTAAAAAAATTTATGTTACTGTTAATACTGTAAGTGAAGAATCTGAAACTGAAAGGCTTTACCGATTCCTTAGCTACCTGAATAAAATTGGCCCGGATGGTTTGATTGTACAGGATTTTGGAGTTTTAAGGATGTGCCGGGAGTTTTTCCCTAATCTGGAACTTCATGGTTCTACGCAAATGAATGTGGAAAGTTCTGCCGGTGTTAATCTTTTGCAAAATGCAGGATTGAGCAGAGTTGTTGTTGCCAGAGAATTAGGTCTGGAAGAAATACGGGAAATTAAAAAAAATACAAACTGCGAAATTGAAATGTTTGTACACGGTGCCCTTTGCGTAAGTGAAAGCGGTCTGTGTCTATTTTCCAGTTACCTTGGCGGAAAGTCTGCAAACAGAGGAATGTGTACTCAGGCATGCCGACGGTTTTATACTGCGGAAACAGAAAATGGGGAGGAGAAAGGCTATTATTTCAGTCCTTGCGATCTTCAGCTTATTGATCATATTCCTGAGCTTATGGATTTAGGAGTAGAAAGTTTTAAAATCGAAGGAAGAATGAAAAGTGCTGAATATGTGGGAGCTGTCGTTGCTGCGTACCGTTACCTTATGGATCACTATAAGGAAGACAGAAAAGGTGCCGTTGCCGCTGCAAAGAGAATGCTTTCTACGGATTTTGCCCGCTCAAAAACTACATACTGGTATAATTTTAAAACTAACGAAGATGGGGTGGAAAAGGCCGGCAGTTTTATTCTGAATCCAAATCAGGCCGGAGGAACTGGAATTTATCTTGGAAAAATAAACCGGATTACTTCTGCAAGTGAAGAAGCAAAAAAACGGGCTTTGGAAGCTTGTGGAGGAGACATCGAAAATCCTGATTCTAAAATTGTTTTTGCGGAAATAAAAGGCGGAAGCTATGATCCGGATCCTGGCGATTCAATACGAATACACAAAAAAGATGATTCCGGGCGTACAAGTCATAAAGTCCGCACTGTTGAATTTGACGAAGACGGATGCAGATGGATAGACATTCCGAAAGGTTTTTCTCATGGTGATGAAGTTTATCTTTTACAGACCAAGGCCATGTCAAAACGGTATACAAGAGTTTTACCTCCCGATATGGGAAAATTTCGGCAGCAGCCTGGAGATGAAATTCTTCCTGTTATGGATCTTACGCCTGTTGGAAAAAAAGAACTTTCCTATTTTCCAGAGGGAGTTTATGTTCAGGTAAGCACAATAAGGGATTTGTTTCAGATTCAGGGAATGAATCCTGTTCGGGTAATTCTTGAATTGAACTTTGAAACAGAAAAAGATTTGCTTGCCGGAAAAACGGTGCTTCCATTTTCAAAAAAGCAGATTGCAATTTTTCTTGATCCATATTGCCCGGAGGCTAAGGCAGAAAAACTTAAGTCTACATTGGATTCTCTGGTAAAAGAAGGTTTTTCGACTTTTGTTGTAAATAATCTTGCTCATATAAACATGCTTAAAAACAAAAATGTTAATATGATTGGCGGAGCTTATCTGTATACTTTTAACCGTTGGGCTGTAAGCTGGCTGGAAAATCAGAATATCGGTGCTTTTATTACGCCTGTTGAAAATTCACGAAATAATCTGCTTGCAACTTTTGACAGAAATGTGAGGGACAGGGTTATGGTTACAGTTTATGCTTACCCAGCCTTGTTCCGCATGAGGTTTAAATTGCCTGAAAATTACGATTTTATGTATTTTTGGGATAAAAAAGAAATGCCTTTTAAGGTTTTGTCTAATGATGAAGGTTCTTTTGTTATGCCGGAAGAGCCGTTCAGTATTGCAGACAAATATCAGGTTCTTCAGAAAGACGGAATAAAGCGTGTTCTTGTTGATTTTAGCCGTACCCGTGTTACAAAACAGGAGTGTAAAGCTGTTGTTTCCAGTATGATGAAGGGGCAAGTTATTTCTGGTGTAAGCCGCTTTAACTGGAAAGATGGTTTTTATAATCCTGAAAAACTGGAAGCCTACAAAGCCGTTCAGGAAAGAGAAATGCTGGAAAAAGCTGAAAATTCCCGCAATGCAAAGTTCTCCGGCGGAAAGGGCAGAAAGAGTTCCCGCAATAAACAGAACATGTTAAAAAATAAGTTAAGAAAAAGATAGTTTTATTCTTTTGATTTAAGGTTTATTACAAACTTTAAAAACGGCTGAGTCAAGGCCCTGAGC
>CAMAFU010000008.1 GCA_945833725.1 uncultured Treponema sp. | reverse complement strand
ATAAAGGCGGCAAAACAAAAAAACGCAATGAAAAAAATGAAAAAAATGTTTCTTTATCGCCTCTTTCTGCTGGCGTTTCATTTAATGTTTCTTTTTCCATTAAAAAGTTGTTCACTGGAAGTAAGAGCCGTTATTCCGGAAAATTCAGGAAATTCAGTCATTACCGCAAGTGAAAAAGTTACCTTTTCCAATAAAAACGCAGACTTTATAATGATTGGAATTTCCTTTTTCGGCAAAACAGAAGACGACATTATTTTAGGCGAAGACTTGTTAGAAGTTCCTTACCCTGTAAAAGTAAAGCCGTTCCGTCTGGCAATGTACGAAACAAGTTACAATACCTGGTACGAAGTATTATCGTGGGCAGAAAAAAACGGATACACGATTGTAAACAAAGGTTCAGAAGGCATGTACGGCGGCATTGGAAATGAAAAATCCATAAATCCAGATGGCGAAGGTGCAGAACCTAAACTTATCCAAATGCCCGTAACTTCCCTTACATGGCGGGATGCCATGGTCTGGTGCAACGCTTTAAGCGAAATGCAGGGACTGACCCCAGTATATTATACCGACGAAAACTTTACGGTTCCTATAAAAGATTCCACAGGACCCGATTCCAGCAAACTGGAAGGCTACCTTATACAGCCAGGGCAGGTTGACAATCCCTATGTAAACAAAAAATCAGGCGGATTCAGGCTTCCCTATGCCGAAGAATGGGAATACGCTGCTAGAAAACGCCCCGATGCAACGGCAATTTCTGGCAGAAATGTTTCAGGCGATGAAACAGGATCCATGTTCGAACCTACCGCAATAGAAAAAATGAACGGTATTTCATATCCAATTTCAACCGTATATGAAAATTACATCTGGTGGCGCAAAAACTCCTCTTCGGGAACGGCAAAAACAGCATCCGGTCTTAACGACACTACAGACGCAATAAAGGCACTCACAAAAAACTCTGGAATACAAGGCTACAGGACTCACCTTTCCGGCGGAAAACTCCCCAATCATCTGGGCTTTTACGATATGTCCGGCAATGTTCCGGAATGGTGCTTCAACTACAATACAACATACGGTTCAACATACAAATTCCACACCATGCGGGTTTTTAGAGGCGGCGACCATGTAAACGAAAGTTTCACAGGAAATCCAACACACTGCACAGGAAACAAAGGCGGTCAGCTTGTGGGAATAAAAGGCGGCGGATTCCAGATAGCACGAAATGCAGAATAATTACTTTCCGCTTTTATTCTGCAGCATTCTTTCTTTTCCAGCGGCGTCTCTGTCAACATCAGTTTCAATAAACTGCAGGATAATTTCAGGATTTAAAATAAGTATAAAATTCTTTCCCCGTCTGGCTACCGCACTTACAAAATGACTTTGCCCCTCAAGAATTCCATAATCTTTTGATTCGGCCTGAATTATTTTTAAATGACTTACAATATCAACTCTGTCGGAAATAATGCCGATTTGAACAGGTTTATCGTTTTTCTGGGCAACTTCCAGAATAATAACCTGCGTTCCTTCCAGCGAAGTTTCTTTTTTAAAACCAAATAAAATTCTAAAATCAATTATGGAAACAACACTTCCCCGAACATTCATTACACCCTTTAAATAAGGCAGCGCATTGGGAATTGGCGTAATTGTTTCATAATCAAAAACTTCTTTTACATACTTTACAGGAACAGAAAAAATTCCTTCATCAATGTAAAATGAAAAATAAGACTCTGCCATTGCACTATCATTCATTTGACGATACCCCATTCTAGTTGTAAAATTATCTGATTTCCGAAATCAAATGCATTTCGATTCCGCACAAACACGGTTTTTAGAATTATACAATGATTTTTTATGAATACCAACATTCATTTTTATGGGAGGCGTGATAAAAATTACATCCGTGTAATTTTTATCACTGTTTGCTTCGCAAACTTTTTCAGCACATCCGTGTGCTGCCGCTAACGCGGCGTTTTTATAGGAGAGTATATTTTGGCAGAAGTTAATTCTGATAAATCTACAACAATAAAATGGACAGGTTCTGCCGGCATTGAATCTGCAAAAAAACTTCAGAAAGAAATGCTGAAAGCCTTTAAATCCTTCAATACTATTTTTCTGGACATTTCCGCTCTGGAAGACATTGACCTTTCAGGAATTCAAATAATTCTTTCCTCAAAACTGGAAGCCGACAGCCAGAAAAAAAATTTTTACATTACAGGAAAAATTCCTCCTGCCATTTCAGATTTTGTTTCCAGCTGTAGCATTTCGCTTGAATCTCTGGTTTTCACCTCCGGGTCATCTCAAGGTAAGTAATTTTTGTTTTAACAGTGTATTTTACGGGAGAAAAAAAATGCTTGATCAAATAAGTTCTGTTTTTTTTGAAGAAGCCAACGAACTTCTGGATAATCTGGAAGAACAGCTTCTTTCTCTGGAGCAGAATCCTTCAGACCTGGAAACAATAGGTGCCGTTTTCCGGGCAATGCACACCATAAAAGGTTCCTCTGCCATGTTCGGTTTCAACAGCATATCGGAATTTACCCACGAAGTTGAATCTGCCATGGATCAGGTCCGCAACGGCATTGTACCTGTTAATTCAGAGCTTATCGGTCTTATGCTCAAGGCAAGGGATCATGTACGCGAAATGCTGGACTGCGGGCAGGACATTCCGCAGACACTTGCCGCAAACTCTCAGACTCTCATTATTGCCTTTAAAACTTTTGTTGCCCAGAATGGCGGTACTAAGTCAGATTCTGCCGCTTTATCCCAACCGGAACCTTCTCCAGAACAAGTTAATACGCCTTCAACATCTCCTGCTTCAACTTTCCGAATAAAATTCCGCCCAAGCAAAAAAGTTCTTCAAAACGGAACAAGGCCGGAACTTCTTGTAAAAGAGCTTACAGAAATGGGAACAGCCACCGTTGTTTCTTTCAGCGACAGCCTTCCTCCCCTTTCAAAAATGGACAGCGAACTGTGTTATTTTTACTGGGACATAATTCTTACAACGCAAAAAACAGAAAATGATGTTCAGGATGTTTTTATTTTTCTGGACACAGACTCAAAATTCACCATAGAAAAAGTCGAACTTAACCCGGAAGACAATCACCGTATTGGAGAAATTCTTGTTGACCGCAACGACATTTCAAAAGCTGCAATCGACTCAATTATGCAGGAACACAAGCAGCTGGGACAAATCCTCGTAGAAAAGCAGGTTATTTCCCAACAGCAGGTAAAATCGGCCTTAGCAGAACAGCAGCACTTTAAATCACTGAACAACGAAAGTACCTCTTCAATTCAGGCTTCTTCCGCTCAATCGTCAATACGCGTAAGTTCAGAAAAACTTGATCTTCTTGTAGACTTAATCGGAGAACTTGTAACATTCAATGCAAGGCTGGAGCAGCTGGCTGTAGAAAAAAATATTTCTATACTCAAAAATTTAAGTGAACAGTGCGGCCGTCTTGCCCTTTCTCTCCGCGATACTTCCATGGATATACGAATGCTTCCAATCGGTTCTCTTTTTATGCGATTTAAAAGAACTGTCCGCGATTTATCTGATCAGTTAGGAAAAAAAGTTGAACTTGTAATCGAAGGTGCAGAAACTGAACTGGATAAGACTGTAATTGAAAAACTCAACGATCCCCTTCTTCACCTTATACGCAATTCTGTTGACCATGGCATTGAACTTCCTTTAGAACGGGTTTCCAAAGGCAAAAATGCTTCCGGCACACTAAAACTTTCGGCAAAACATCAGGGCGGCGTTGTACTTATTACAATCACCGACGACGGAAAAGGTCTCGACAAAGAAGCAATCCGTAAAAAAGGCATTGAGCGGGGACTTATTTCTACCACAGATGAGCTTTCCGATTCAGACATTTACTATCTTATTTTTCAGCCTGGATTTTCTACTGCAAAACAAGTTTCCAATATTTCCGGACGGGGAGTTGGTCTTGATGTTGTAAAAAAAGACATTATGTCTTTAGGCGGTTCCGTTTCAATAGAATCAACCCCAAACAAAGGAACAAGCTTCATCCTGAAAATTCCGCTTACACTAGCAATAATCGACGGAATGTTGACTCAGATAGGAAACACAAAATACATCATTCCTGTAAATACAATTTCCGAATGTCTGTTTTTCAGTTCCTGTTCAGAGAACGAAGATTCCCTGTTTCCATATACGAAAGTTCACGGCAAAAATGTTCCGTGCATCGATTTACGGACTTTTTTTAATGTTCCCCTTCCCCGCCCCGCAAAAAGCGAAGTAGTTACAATTTTTACTCAGGAAGGAATTTTCGGCATTGTTGTAGATAAAATTCTCGGGAACAGGCAGACAGTAATCAAGCCTTTAGGAAAACTTTACCAGAACAGTCTGGGCATAAGCAATTCAACAATTCTCGGTGATGGTTCCGTAGCCCTTATTTTGGATGTATTTAAACTTACAGATATGATTATTAAGCAGGTTAAAAGCAATTAAAGGGGCAAATTTTGGACAGTCTATTCAATCCTATACTTACATTATCCGATTCTCAATTTCAAAAACTTGCAGATTTTATTCATAAAAATGTGGGAATCAAAATGCCTGCCGAAAAAAAAATCATGGTGCAGTCCAGACTTACTTCCCGCCTGAAAACTTTAAATTTTACCAGTTTCGATGAATATCTGGACTATGTTTTTTCGCCTACTTCAAAAGGACGCGAAGAAATTGCCCTTATGATAAATCAAATTACAACAAACCTTACAAATTTCTTCCGGGAAAGCAACCATTTCGATTTTATGACAAATACAATTCTCCCGGAGTTTTTACAAAAAGGCATTCAGAATATTGAATTATGGTCGGCAGGCTGTTCTACCGGACAAGAACCATACACCCTCGCCATAGTAATGGAAGAATACCTCCGCCAGAATAAAAATTCTTTTTCAGCTTTTTCAATCCTTGCAACAGATATTTCTTCCAGAGTTCTTGATACAGCATTAAATGCCGTTTACCCTGCATCAGAAGCAGAATCCCTTCCTTTGGAGCTTAAAAAGCGGTATTTCTTAAAAAGCAAAAGCGATTCAAACCCTCAGGTTCGGCTAAAGCCCTTTATCCGCGAAAAAGTAACATTTAAAAGATTAAATTTTATGGACAGCTCATACAAAGAAATGGGAAAAAAGCATATAATTTTCTGCAGGAATGTTTTAATTTATTTTGATAAACCTACTCAGGAAAAAGTTGTCAGAAAACTTACGGAACAGCTTCTTCCCGGCGGCTATATTTTTCTCGGTCATTCAGAAACAATTTTCGGAATGGATTTACCCCTTAAAAATGTTGCCCCCACAACTTTTCAAAAAATTTAAAACCTTAAGGCTTAAAATATTTTACGAGGAGAGTCTTTACTTTTGTAAAAGGTAAAACAAATGGAAATAAAAGTTCTGATTATTGACGATTCAACTCTCGTCAGACAGACATTATCAACAGTTCTCGAAACAGATCCGCAGATTAAAGTGATCGGTACGGCTCCAGATCCTATTCAGGGTGTGCGCATAATCCAGTCAAACCGCCCGGATGTAATAGTTTCCGACATCGAAATGGCAAGAATGGACGGCCTTACTTTCTTAAGAAAATTAAACGAAACTATCGATCCAATTCCCTGCGTAATCTGCTCTTCTCTAGTCGGCAACAACTCCAAGGAAGCAATTAAGGCTTATGAACTTGGTGCCTGTGAAGTAATTTTAAAACCGGCATTCGGAACAAAAAAGTTTCTGGAAGAATCAACAATCAAATTGTGCGATGCCGTAAAATCTGCGTACAGCTGTACCGGCAAAATAAAAATGCTTATACCTTCTCAGGCAGAACTGCACTCCTCAAAAAGCAAAGAAGCTCATCTTCAGCCTGTAGAAACTCCTGTTCCAGAAGTTTTTCATCCTTCATCTCAAAAACCTGTTCAGCCAAAACTTTCTGCAGATGTTATTCTGGAAAAGCCAAATCTTTCTTCAACAGCATTTTCCACAACAGAACCTGTAGTAGTTATTGGAGCAAGTACAGGCGGCACAGAAGCTTTAAGAGATTTTCTTGCAGCCCTTCCAGAAGATTCTCCCGGCATCGTAATAGTACAGCATATGCCGGAACACTTTACAGAAGCCTTTGCAAACCGTCTTAATGCCCTTTCAAAAGTTACTGTCCGGGAAGCAAAAAACGGTGATTATGTATCGGCCGGAACTGTTCTTATTGCTCCGGGAAACTATCATACTCTCCTTAAACGATCGGCAGACCGTTACTTTGTTGAAATTAAAGATGGTCCCCTTGTTTCAAGGCACAGACCTTCTGTAGATGTTTTATTCCGTTCTGCTGCCAGATATGCCGGAAAAAATGCAATCGGTGTTATAATGACAGGTATGGGCGACGACGGTTCCCACGGAATGAAAGAACTCCACGATTCTGGAGCATATAATATTGCTCAGGACGAACATACAAGCATTGTCTGGGGAATGCCTGGAGAAGCCGTAAAAGCCGGTGCCGTCGATAAAATCCTTCCCCTGCAGGACATTGCAAATGCAGTAATCAGCAGGGCAAAAATAATGCAGATGAGTTTCAAACATCAGATGCATTAAAAGCAGGTTCAAAAACCTTAAAAATCGCTTAGGCGAAAAGTATATATTATTTAGGAATTTTAAACATGGAGGCACTTATGTGTGCTGCCACCAGTAAAAGGAGGAAAAAATGAAAAAAATTCTGGCAGTTGATGATTCTGTTTCAATCCGAAAAAGCATCTCTTTTATACTTGGTCAGGAGGGCTACGAAGTTATAGAAGCTGAAGACGGAAAAATTGCTCTGGAAAAAGCACAGGGCGACAAATTTAATCTTGTTATTACAGATATAAATATGCCTAATATGGACGGAATTGAGCTTACAAAACAGCTGCGTGCCACCGAAGGCTACAAATTTACACCGATAATTGCCCTCACCACAGAAAATCAGGCTTCAAAAATGGAAGAAGGCAAGGCAGCAGGAGCTACAGGCTGGATTGTAAAACCATTCACCTCAGAAAAACTTATTGCTGTGGTAAAAAAAATAATAGGTTAAAATAAGCATAAAAATCTGCAAGTAAAAATATAGACAAAAAGTGTCTGGAGGTTTGTCAATGAAAAGCATTCGTCGTGCTATAACGGTAATCATCGCCTGCGGTTTTCTTGGATTGAGCATGATCCTTTCTGGAATCACAGTTGTTTTCTCAAGAGATGCAGTTACAAAAACAGCATATCAGGGATTTTTATCTCTCTTAGACAATGTTACCCAATTTGCCACATCGCACATTCATACAAATCTCAACCTGCTCAGCGAATTAGCCGATAGGGAAGAATTAAAGTCAAAGGAACTTTCTGTTAAAGAAAAAGCCCTTTACCTTGCAGATCAGGTTAATAAATTCAGCGGTGCAAATTATTTTGTTCTGGCCGACACAAAAGGCAACGGCTACACTTCCGAAGGAAACAAATGCAGCATTTCAGAAAGGCGGTATTTTCAGGATGCTATTGTAGGAAAACAGGCTGTGGACGGTCCGATAATAGCCAAAACAACAGGCAAAATATGCCTTTATTTTGCTGTTCCAATTACAGACAAAAACGGCGAAACTTTAGGCATTCTTGCAATCAACACGGACACCCAGTTTTTTAACGATTTCTGCACAAAACTCCAGCTTGTAAAAGGCGGCGATTCTTTCATCATCGACAAAAACGACGGTCTTATTCTTGCAAATACTTTCGATACAATCGGCGACAGAACAGTTTCCTTTGAAGCTCTGGCAAAAGAAAATTCAACATACAAAGGAATTGCTGCCATAAGCCGCAAAATGCAGAACAACGAATCGGGCATTCAAAAAAGCAAACTTTTTGGAAAAACCTATTATGTTGCCTTTAAGCCTCTGCAGGATTCAGCAATTTCAACAAACTGGTCAATTTCAATTCTGGCTCCAATGATGACATTCATGCGCAATGTGGATCTTCTTCAAATTTCACTGGCAATACTTCTCTGGCTTTTCTTCTTTGCAGCAATGATTTTCGGTTACATTTATTCAAAATCACTTTCAACACCAATCACAATAATCAACAACAGCCTTACAAAAGTTGCTTCCGGCGATTTAACAGGCAATCCAGAAGAAACACAGGAAATTCTCGCCCTTAAAAACAGGGAAGATGAACTGGGCAGCATGTACAAAGCCCTTCAGGAAATGATTTCATCCCTTGTAAAAACAATACAGATAGTCCGAGAATCCGCAATGAATGTTCGCTCTGGCGGAGAACAGCTTTCTTCTTCAAGTCAGGCAGTTTCTTCCGGTGCCAGTGAACAGGCCGCATCCACCGAAGAAATTAGTGCCACAATGGAACAAATGACAGGCAACATAAGGCAGATTGCCGACAACGCCGCAAGAACAAGCGACATTGCTGCCGGTGCCACAGCAAACAGCGAAGCCGGTGGTCTTGCCGTAGACGAAGCCGTAAATGCCGTAAAAACCATTGCAGAAAAAATCAGCATTATCGAAGAAATAGCCGGTCAGACAAACATGCTTGCCCTTAATGCAGCCATAGAAGCCGCCAGGGCAGGAGATGCCGGAAAAGGTTTTGCCGTAGTTGCTACAGAAGTACGAAAACTGGCAGAACGAACCCAGTCCGCAGCCGCAGAAATAAGCGAAATTTCCGCCCATACCCTTGTTACAGCAGAAAATGCAGGAAAAATGATTGATGATGTAATTCCTTCCATCGAAAATACATCTAATCTTGTTCAAGAAATTGCCGTAGCCAGCCGAGAGCAGGACAACGGTGCCCAGCAGGTTTCCTCAGCAATAACTCAAATGGACAGCGTAGTTCAGCAAAATGCCAGTGCCGCAGAGCAAATGGCAGCCATGGCCGAAGAACTTAGTGCCGAAGCAAACAGACTTGTTCAGACAATAGCATTCTTCAAAACCCCGGAAGAATTCAACCAGAACCTGAACGAAACCCTCGAAATGTCAAAAAAATTCACTTTGGAAAAAGAAAAAAATTCGCTAGAACCAAAACCTGAAAACAAGCAGAATGAACCTGTTCCTTCTGTTTCAGATTTATTGGAGCAGGAAAACAGCGAAACACTTTCTGAACAAACGGTACAAGATGAACCGGAAGAAGAAAAAATTCAGGATACACCAATCAGCGGAACAGTAGTTAGAAAAACAACTGCAGACTTAATAAACGATGCAGATTTTGAAGAATTCTAAATACGTCGAGTCAAGGCACGCTAACGCTTAAAGCCTTGACTTCGCCGTTTTGAGGGTTTGTACTACCCCCTCAATCAAAGGCGGCAGGCTTAATACACAGTCTGCTGCCAGAAATTCAGGAAACAATGCCATGAAAAAAAATTATCTTTCGTTTCTAATTGATTCAAATATCTGTGCAGTAGATATTTCCAATATTTTGGAAGTTGTAAATTTTGAAAACCTTACTTCAATTCCCTGCTGCGAACCTTACATCGAAGGAATGATTTATTCCAGAGAACAGGGCATTACCGTAATCAACCTTAGAAAAAAATTTGGTCTTCCAGAAAAAGAGCCAGATAAAAAAACAAAAATAATCGTTATGGAAGTTCAGAAACAGACCGACGAAGGTGAACGGTTTACTCTTTACGGGCTTGTTGCCGATCAGGTAATGGATGTAATATTTGCCGATGATGAGGAGACACTACCTTCAATAAAATCTACAATTCCAAAGCAAAATATAAAATCAATCATAAAATTTGAAGATAAAGCCCTTATAGAACTTAATTTCGGCGATTTATAAAATTATACAGATGATGGGAAACTACCAATGAAAGTCAGGCTGCGGCGTAGACTTTGTTTTTACCTTGACCATAAAATTTAAATTTTATATCCTTATAAGAGTATTTATTTATATCACTTTTTAAGATGTTAAAGACTTCTAAAAGTGGTTTTTAAAGTTACAAAAAAATAATTGGAGGAATATTCAAATGGCAGAATTCAAAATGAAAGACTTTGACCTTACAGGAAAAGTTGCATGGATTACAGGTGCTTCTTACGGCATCGGTTTCGCTATTGCAAAGGCTTATGCTGCTGCCGGTGCAAAAATCGTTTTTAACGATAGAGGTCAGGAACAGCTGGACAACGGTCTTGCAAACTACAAGGCTGCTGGTATTACAGATGTTCACGGCTATATTTGTGATGTTACAGACGAAAATGCTGTTATCGAAACAGTTAAAAAAATCGAAAAAGATGTTGGTGTTGTAGATATTCTCGTAAACAATGCTGGAATTATCAAACGCATTCCAATGACAGAAATGTCTGCTGCCGATTTCAGACAGGTAATCGATGTAGACTTAAATGCACCTTTTATCGTTTCAAAAGCAGTTATTCCAGGAATGATAAAAAAAGGTCACGGAAAAATCATCAACATCTGTTCCATGATGTCAGAACTTGGCCGCGAAACAGTTTCTGCCTATGCAGCTGCTAAAGGCGGTCTTAAAATGCTTACACGCAATATCTGTTCAGAATACGGTGCCGACAACATTCAGTGTAACGGTATCGGACCTGGATACATTGCAACACCACAGACAGCACCTCTCCGCGAAACTCAGCCAGACGGTTCACGCCATCCTTTCGATCAGTTTATCGTTGGCCGTACTCCAGCAGGTCGCTGGCTTGATCCAGAAGAACTGGCAGGTCCTGCAGTATTCTTGGCTTCAGACGCTTCAAATGCCGTAAACGGTCACATTCTGTATGTAGACGGCGGTATTTTGGCTTACATCGGAAAACAGCCTAAATAATTTGTTTCCGATATAAACCATATAATTTTTAAGCAGGGGCTTTTCCCTGCTTTTTTTATTCCTTGTTTTTATCAAATTTAGTGGTAAAATATTTGTAGCGATGGTACGCAAACATTCAGTTTGTGATAGAAATTTATTTTGCTGTTTTTCTTTCCATTGCGAAACAGCGTAAAAAGTTAAACGGAAATCCATATTTTCCAAACTTTTTATGGGAGTTTTTATGAACGAAAATGTTATAGTTGGACAGTCTGGCGGTCCTACAGCAGTTATCAATTCTTCGCTTGCCGGTGTTTTTAAGACTGCAAAAGACAGAGGTGCCAAAAAAGTTTATGGCATGATTCATGGAATTAAAGGTCTTTTAGACAAACAGTATGTTGATCTTTCAGATAAAATCAAAACAACCATGGATATTGACCTTTTAAAAAGAACACCATCTTCTTTTTTGGGTTCATGCCGGTTCAAGCTTCCAGAAATTGAAAAAGACAAGGCAACTTTTGAAAAAATTTTCAATATTCTTAATGAGCTGGAAATAGGTTATTTTTTCTACATCGGTGGAAACGACTCCATGGATACAATTAAAAAGCTGTCGGATTATGCAAAACTTATAAACAGCGACATAAAATTCATGGGTGTACCAAAAACAATCGATAACGACCTTGCTGTTACAGACCACACGCCGGGCTACGGTTCCGCCGCAAAATTTATTGCCGCCACCATGAAGGAAATTATCCGCGACGGTTTAGTTTACGACTATCCTACTGTTACAATCGTAGAAATAATGGGTCGAAATGCCGGCTGGCTTACGGCTGCTGCAGCCCTTGCAAAATCGGATGACTGCGAAGGCGTAGACATGCTCTTCCTGCCAGAAAAACCTTTCGACATTGACTCTTTCATGAGCAGCATAAAGGAACTTTCTTCCAAAGGTAAGTCTATTGTTGTTGCCGTTTCAGAAGGAATAAAAGTTCCAGACGGTCGTTATGTTTTTGAACTGGCAGAACATGTAGAAGTTGTAGATTCCTTTGGACACAAACAAATGTCTGGTACGGCAAAATTCCTTTCAAACAAAATTGCCGCAGAACTTGGCATTAAGTCCAGAGCAATAGAACTTTCTACACTGCAGCGATGCGCCTCTCACATTACAAGCCGAACAGACATTACAGAAGCATACAATGTTGGTGGAGCTGCTGTAAAAGCCGCTTTTGAAGGTGAATCTGGCAAAGTTGTCGTTCTTAAACGAGTTTCCGACGATCCGTACATGTGCATTACAGAAACCCACGATGTTCACGATATTGCAAATGTAGAAAAAAAGGTTCCTTTAGAATGGATTACCGACAATAACAATGTTACAAGCGATCTTCTTCACTACATTCGACCACTTATTCAGGCAGAACTTAGCCCAATTATGGTAGACGGGCTTCCACGCCATTTAAATGTAAATATGTAATTTTTATGGACTGTCCAATAAACGGATTTACTGCATTATACCGTTTTTTTGGACAGTCCTATTTTTCTTTATGGTTCAGAGGTTTATTTTGGAAAAAAAACAAAGTACAAAGTCACTGGCAAAACTTATCATCCTTATTTTAGGACTTGGAATTATTGCCTTTGGCGGAATTATCGCATGCATCATAAATCTTCAGCTTAATAGAGAATTAAGTCGCTATTTTCAGGAGCAACTTTCTCAACAGGCAACAGTTGTAAACGAAGAAGTAAACTATTCCCTGGAAACAGCCTTTCAAACGGCAAAGTGGATTCAAAATTCGTTCCTGCGGGAATATGATGAAAAAGGTTTCGATATAAATTTCATCAACACTCTTTCCGACGATGCCCACAAATATTTTAATGCCGAACACATAGTTTTTTTTAATGAACGGGGAGTTTCCGTTTCCAATCCAAAATATGGCACAGTTCCGAATATTCTTCTTTTACAAAAAGCACTTTCCGGCCAGGAAATTTCAATTCTCGACAAAACAGGGGCAAGAATTTTCGGTACAGTTTTTTTACCCCTCAAAGATGAAGATTCCAATATACTTGGTGTAATCGAAGTACGCTCTTCAATTTCCAACGATGCCCTTCTCGAAACAATTTCAGAATATTCAAATGTTGATATGACAGTTTTTCACGAAAGCATTGCTTTTCTTTCCACAATAGATTTAATGCAGGGGCAGGAAATTTCAGAACAACAGATTTTAGAAGACTGCCGCACAGGAAAAAGTTCATTCCGCACAGAAACTTTCTTTGGCACAAAATATTTTTCCTACTACTTCCCGCTTTTTGATTCCAACGGAACTTTTCTGGCCACAATTATGCTCAACAAAGAAATGAATTTTCTTACGGCTCTTATTTACGCCATTTTTAAGCCTCTGTTAATCACAATCCTTGTTTTTACCATTGCGGCTTTAGTTTCGTTTACTTATGTAATTCACAGAAACATGATTGTTCCACTGAGAAACATAAAAAAAGCCATTTCAGATTTATCTTCTGGAGATGCAGATTTAACGGCCCGCCTTAATTCAAAATCAAACGACGAATTCGGAGAACTTTCTCTGGAAGTAAATAAATTCATCGAAATGCTCCAACAAATTCTTATTGAATTAAAAAAATCTCAAGATTCACTTAACAGTCTAGGCTCGGAATTGCAGATAAATGCTCAGGAATCGGCAGGTGCAACTTCTCAAATTCTTGCAAATATTGCCAGCGTAAAAAGACAGACGGAAAATCAAAATTCCGCCGTAAAAAATACATCAACTGTACTGGAAGATTCCTCTGTTGTTGTTTCCAATCTTTCGGCTCTTATTGATGAACAGACAGCCGGCATTACCCAATCCAGCGCCGCCATTGAACAGATGCTCGGCAACATAAACAATGTTACAAAGTCTGTAAATTTTATGTCGGACAGTTACGAAACTTTGCGGAAAACTGTAGATGAAGGGCAGCTTAAACTTTCCACAGTAAATTCAAAAGTTCAGGAAATTTCCAGTCAGTCAGAAATGCTTTTAAAGGCAAATACAATAATTGCTCAAATAGCTTCAGAAACTAACCTTCTTGCAATGAATGCCGCCATCGAAGCAAGCCACGCCGGAGATGCAGGAAAAGGTTTTTCTGTTGTTGCAGACGAAATACGGAAACTTGCAGAAAATTCCAGCTTCCAGTCAAAAAATATTTCTGCCGAACTGAAAAAAATCTCCAATTCAATAGAAAGTGTAGTGAACCTTTCTTCGGACTCTCAAAAAGCCTTTACGGATATTGTAGATCAGATTTCATCAACAGACAGGATTATCCGCGAAATTACAAATGCCATGGATGAACAACAGCTGGCTTCAAAACAGATTTTCGAAGCGTTAAGCCACATAAAAAACCAGTCCGTAGATGTTTCCGAAAAATCCAAAATAATGAACGATGGCATAAAGGCCGTAAGTCAGGATATGTCCAGCGTTATTCAAATTTCTTCTACCATACAAGCCAGTATGGACGAAATGAATGCAGGCATGGAACAAATTGGTTCTGCCACACAAAATGTATCAACTCTTGCGGCAGAAACAAAATCAAACATTACAGAGATGAACTCTCAAATAGGAAAATTCAAAATCTAAATTCCTTGTTTAGGGCGAACAGTGCTGTTAAAAATTTATAATAATCAGTCCTCGTTTGCCCTGTTTCTTCCTCAGTTGCTTATAAGTTTTTTTTTCAATAAAATGTATACATGAAAACTTCAAAATTTTACATATCAACCCTTCGTGAAGCTCCTGCAGAAGCTGTTATTGAAAGCCACAAACTTATGCTTCGTGCAGGCATAACACGCAAATTAGGAAACGGACTTTACACTTATCTTCCTTTAGGTGTCCGCTCTTTATACAAACTCGAAAACATAGTCCGGCAGGAATGGAACGAAACGGCCGGTGCTCTGGAATTTAAGCCTACTGTTATTATACCCGGCGATTTATGGAAAGAATCTGGTCGTTGGGAAACAATGGGTGCCCAGATGCTTAAAGCAAAAAACCGCGGCGAACAGGATATGGTAGTTTCTCCTACTGCCGAAGAAGCATTTACAGCTATAGTCCGCGACGGTCTTGATTCCTACAAACAGCTCCCTGTAAACCTTTACCAGATAAACACAAAATACCGGGACGAAATCCGGCCTCGATACGGTGTAATGCGCGGAAGAGAATTTATTATGGCCGACGGTTACACTATGAATGCCGACGACGCTTCCCTCGACGAATCGTACAAAGCCTATGAACAGGCATATTTTAGAATATTCAAACGGCTTGGTCTAAAAATTATTCCTGTAAAGGCAGACTCCGGCGCAATGGGCGGTTCAGGTTCAGAAGAATTCATGGTTGAATCTCCTATAGGCGATGATACTTTAATTATCTGTCCAAAATGCGGATATGCAGCAAATGTAGAAAAAGCTGAATGTGCTCCGGATTTATCCACCGACAAAAACGGAAACACCCTTCAGCCAACCGAACTTCCTGTAGAAATGGTAGAAACACCGGAAGTTTTCTCTATAAGCGATATGGAGCGGTTTTTCAACGAATCTTCAAAAAGATTTATAAAAGCACTTATCTACAGAGTAATAAACTCTGCATTAGATTTGTCCGATGCAAAAGGTGCTGCCAACTGGAAAAAAACAAAAGATTCTGCCGGCGACTATTATCCTCTTTCTTATGCCTGCGTCCTTATCCGTGCCGATTTAGATGTAAACGAAGCAAAACTTGCTGCCACATTAAAAGCTTCGGAAGTTGTTCTTGCCGATGAAGAAGAAGTCCTTAAATATGCCGGTGCTCCTCATGGCTTTGTAGGCCCGATTACAGCAGAATGTCCGCTTATTGTAGATTTTTCTGTTGTAAAAGACGGAGAAGCTCAAATGCACGATGCCATTGCAGGTTCTGGAAAAGACGGCTACCACATAAAACATGTTGAACCCCTCCGGGATTTTTCGCCTTACATAAATGCCGATTTGCGCACAGTAAAAGAAGGCGATAAATGTCCGTGCTGTCAGGAAACATTCTACTCCCGCAAAGGAAATGAACTGGGGCATATATTCAAACTTGGCCACAAATACACAAAGTCTATGTCCGTAACATTCCTCGGTCAAAATGGAAAACCACAGGAACCGACAATGGGCTGCTATGGCATTGGCATCGACAGAACTTTGGCCTCCATTATCGAAGCAAACAACGATGAAAAAGGAATTATCTGGCCTATGTCTGTAGCTCCTTTTCAGGTGTGCATTGTTCCAATAAAATACGAAGGTGCCATGAAAGAAACTGCCGACAAAATTTATTCAGAGTTAAAAAATGCAGGAATCGAAGTTCTTTTAGACGACAGAAACGAACGCCCTGGAGTAAAATTTGCCGACATGGATTTAATTGGAATTCCTCTCAGAATAACTGTAGGCGAAAAAACTCTCCCAAATGTAGAGTTTAAAAGTCGCTCCGAAAAAGAATTCCAGCTTGTTCCAGTTTCCGAAGTAACATCCAAAGCAGTTAA
This sequence comes from uncultured Treponema sp., assembly GCA_945833725.1. Lineage (GTDB taxonomy): Bacteria > Spirochaetota > Spirochaetia > Treponematales > Treponemataceae > Treponema_D. Next base: position 3,494 of record CAMAFU010000008.1, on the reverse strand, counting down.
ATTTGTTCAGGATGCACTTTCTAAGTTAGATCCCGATAAATAATACTTAAAAGAATTTTACTGCGGCAGGGATAGTAGCCCCGCGAAGCGTCCTAAACAGCGGACTTTAGGCCGGTGTTTAGGATGAAGCGACAGCGGAAGGGCGAATAGCCCGGTTTTGTGGAGAGAAGCGGAACAAAAGCCGCCCGAATTTTTCACATCTCACATCTATAGGACAGAACTTTGAAAAAATCTTTCGCCATTTTTGCATCTTTTACAGCGTTTATTTTGTTTTCTGCATCCCCGGTTTATTCTCTTCCAGGCATTGCGCAGAATATTCCCGATGAATCCGGGGTTTTTGTTTACTACAAAGATTCAACTTTTCAGCGGGAATCTTATTTTGGCATGGCCTATTACAACGAAGAAACTGTTGCCGTGCGTTATTTTGCCCCCGCCCAAACCGATACATACCCCCTTACACCAAAAAAAGACATTCAGATACTGTTTTCGCTGGATTCTTCAAAAAAATACATTGAATTAACAGGGGAGCGGATTCTTACAGCCATAACTCCCGACGACACAGACATTGTAAACTATCTTCACGACATGGTTTATGAACTTCACTCCAAACGAAAAAAAGCCGGCATTCTCGAAGAAAAAACAGTTCTTTCTCAGGAATACGAGCAGTTTGGCGGTTCAACGCTTATTGAATACGACCCGATTATTCCACTTTTCAGCATAAAATCAATTTCATCGCCTCAAGGAACAAAATTATTTACCCTTGTTACTACAGGAAAACTTGTTTCTTCCAGCGACGATTCCTTTTCCCAATTTTCAGCACTGCCGGTTAACATAAAAGACGAAGTTCACACATTCACCCAAAACAAAAAATTGCATGTAAAAAAACAAAAAATTGAATACACAAAAACCGAAAATATTACGCAAAAAATAACTTTGGACAGTCAGTGGACAAAATCCGCCGACAACCTTTACTGCCTTCAGGACAAAGCAATTCTTGCCATGGATATTCTGGATTTTTCTTCAATCGAAAACCCTTCTGAACAAAATTTTGCCCTTAACAGATTCAGGCAGAACCTTACTCTTGGCAAAGAGGCCTCTTACCCTTACAGCCAGCTTTTTGCAGTTGAACAGAAAGACGGTTTCGAAATATTTTCAAATATTTTTTTCAATGATGTGGCAAAAACCTTTACGAAAGACTTTAAAATTCTCCATAAAATCGACAGCTCAACATACGGCATTATGACTTTAAGCGTTTTTTACGGAACATATTCAAAAAACAAAAAATATTTTGATTCAATAATAAAATCTTACGGCCTAAAATAATTTGCCGCCAGACACAATGCCGCAGCCCTGAACCATCAGAAGCCGCACCGTCGCAGGCTAAAAACTTCCTCTGGAAAGAGGACTTCCAATCCACACGCCCTCGCTTCCAAGATATTCTTTCTTTTCGCCTTCGATTAAAAACTGAACGCAATTTACAGTGCTGAATTCCGTTGCCGTATAAACAACCTGCATCAGCTGACCAAGATAGCCGTCGACACCCAGCGGATTAAATTCAAAATCTTCGTTAAAATTCAAATAAGCAACACCGTCCCTAACCGAGGCAGACTTTAATTTTGTTCCGTTGGGAATAAGCGATTTACAGCCTTTAGAAACTTCCGTTCCCTGCGGGCCTTCCAAAAGAAGGTTAATGCTCGTTACAAGCGGCGAATTATTTTTTTCAACTTCCCGCGTAACCATTTTGCGGCTTAAAACACCGTCTTCCCCAATAAAAACAAAATAAATGCGGCGGGTAACTTTACTAGCCGGCGGAACAGGAACAGTTTTCTTTTCCTGCACGGGATTTTCTTTTTGTTCCACAACAGGTTTAGACGCAACCTCCGAAGATTTCGTTTCGTTATTTGTTTTTTTATTCGTTTCTTTATTTTCCACAGGACTTTCTTTTTCCGGTTCTGTAGTTTTAGGTTTATTTTCTGTTTTTGCCGCAGAATTACTGACCGGCTTTTCTGAACCTGCATTTTTACCAGATTCCACGCTCCCATTATTTTCTGGAGAAACAAAAAGTTGAATTATACCGTCATCGGACTTAGAATCGCTATTTTTCTTTTCAAGGCTCGTTTCATCAAAATTTTTAATAAATTCCGGCGTAACACCAAAAATCCGCTCAAAAAACTGCGTAGTCTTTAAATTATTAACAATTTCTTCCTGCTTAACAAAAAAAACAATAATTAAAATTAAAAGCCCCAGAATCCAGCAGGCCAAAGCAATTCCCGTCTGATTTTTTTTCCCATTTTTCGCCATAAAAACAGTATATTCCACCGCCTTAGAAAAGTCCACACAAGCCCCAAAAACCACACCGCCTTATTTTTTAATATGGAGCATATTTTTCCGGATCAACCGGCTTTTCGTGGTTCCGCGCAAAGCGCTTCATTCCTGCGGAACGCTTCGCGCCACTACAATCCGGGCTAAAAATACCTTTCCACCCAAATTTTACCGGCTTTATAAAATTTTTTTGTTTGTTCCTGTCTTGTTTCAATTAAGCATAAACATTAAAATTAAAGAGTCAAAACAAAACTTTTGACTTATAAGTAAATTTATCCGGCGGATTTTTGTTTTTACCCGTCAAAAGGACTTTCCCATGAAAAAAGATGCATTCTACGAAGAAAAAGAGTTTGACCTTATAACTTTCGGCGAAACAATGCTTCGCCTTTCTCCACCAGTAAATGAACTTATCAGCAAAAGCGATTCATTCAAAAAACATGCCGGAGGAGCAGAATTAAATGTAGCCTGCGGAGTTTCACTTTTAGGCTGCCGCACAGGAATTGTAACACGCCTGCCAAAAAATCAATTGGGAACATTCATAAAAAACAGAATCCGTTCTTCATCTGTAAGCGATGATTTTATAATTTACGACGATTCTCCCGAAGCCCGCGTAGGCATTTACTACTACGAAAACGGTGCCTATCCCCGTAAACCTACAGTAGTTTACGACCGCAAAAATTCTTCAATTACAAAAATAAAACCAGAAGAAATTCCACAGGACATTTACGGCAAAACAAGAATGTTCTACACCTCTGGAATTACTTTGGCTTTAAGCGAAAATACAAGACTTTTGGCCATCGAAATGATTAAAAAATTCAAGGAAGCCGGCGCACAGATTGCTTTCGATGTAAACTACCGTGCCACTCTTTGGGACGAAGACACCGCCAGAACAACAATAAACCAGATTCTGCCGTTTGTTGATGTACTGTTTATTTCAGAAGAAAGCTGCCGCCGCATGTTTAATAAAAAAGGCTCTTTACAGGATATGCACAGAGAATTCTGCAAAGATTTCCCGAACATTCAGCTTATTGCATCTTCTGAACGGGAAGTAATAAGTCCAAAAGTACATTCCTTTACTTCTACAGTTTACCTTAAACGGTTAGATAAGTTTTACACGGAAGACCCCTACAAAGAAATCGATGTAGTAGACCGCATAGGTTCGGGCGATGCCT
>CAMAFU010000007.1 GCA_945833725.1 uncultured Treponema sp. | reverse complement strand
TTTAAAAATAATGGCTCTTCCTCCGGCACCGGCAATACCAATATCAGCATGCTTGCCTTCCCCAGGACCGTTAACAACACAGCCCATTACAGCCACCGTAATATCTTTTTTTGTGGAAAGAAGTCTGTTCTGCCACCTTTCCATAAAGCCATGAACATCAAAACCCATTCTTCCGCATCTTGGACAGCTGACAAGTTTTACACCACCACTTCTTTTACCACATTCCCTTAAAATTTCAAGCCCAGTAATAACTTCATTTTCTGGAGAAGAAGAAAGACTTACCCTTATTGTGGAACCTATTCCCTCGTTTAAAAGATGACTAAAAGCCAGCGTAGATTTTACAACTCCTGTTATAAGGGGACCGGCTTCTGTTACACCAATATGAAGCGGAATATCATATTTAGAAGCAAAATCTTCGTTAGCAAGAACTGTTTCTTCTACAGAGGACGCTTTCATGCTTACAACATAATTCGTAAAATTCAGCGCTTCAAAAGTTTCACATTCTCTGGCAGCAGCTTCGCTTAAAGCCTGAGAGCGGGAAATATTGCCTGCTACAACCTTATCCATTAAATCTTTTGGGAGGGAGCCGGAATTTACGCCGATACGAATGGCACAACCTTTATTCTGACATGCCAGAACAACTTTTTTTACATTTTCGAAGGAACCAATATTCCCAGGATTTATTCTAATTGCCCCTACAGGCCCATCAAGACACTTTAGGGCAAGTCTGTAATCAAAATGAATGTCGGCAACAAGCGGCATAGAAGAAGCCTGACATAACTTAACAAAACTTTCAGCACTCTGCATATCTGGAACAGCAAAACGAATTATATCGCACCCAAGCATTTCCAGCGAATTGATTTTTTTTATAATTCCGTTAAGTTTATCGTCATTACAGCAGACATCAAGAATACTCTCTTTCCACATAGTCTGAACAGTAACAGGAGCATCTCCGCCAATCTGAATTTTTCTAACATTTTCATTTCCGCCGATAAAAACTTTTCTCGGCACAAAATAACCTTTTTCATTCTTCATAATAGTAATTATACACTAAAAATAAAGAAAAAAAATCAATTTAATGAACAAATGCAAAAAAAAGGCCCGTGTTTTTCAATCAATTAAAAAACACGGGCATAAGGTTTAAATTAAAAATTATCCCAAGGCAACCATAGAGAATACCATTGCGAAAAGGGCAACAGTTTCACAAAGACCGACTACCATAATATACTGAGAAAAACCTTTTCCTGTTTCTCCCAATGCATCAGAACCAGAAGCACCGGCCTTTCCCTGTGCAATAGCAGAAGCACACATTGCTATACCAGACATAAGACCTATACCAAGTTTAAATCCTGGGGCAGCAGAAGAACCCATCATAGTCTGCATAAGAAGGAAACCGTAAATTGTCTGTGTTAAAGGTGCACCGGCAAAAACTGTTAAAATAAAAGGTGCCGGTTTATTTGACATATAGCATCTTTTCCATGCACCAATAGCAGCCTGACCGGAAACCATAATACCAATAGCAGACCCCAAAGCCGCAATTCCCATAACAATAGCACAACCTAACTGACCTAAAAATTCCATTTTTTAATCTCCTGCAAAGCCATTTCATCATAAAAGAAACGGCCTAACTCAACAGACCTAATGCAGCACATAAGGAACTGTTTTTCATAAGGTATCGCATCCGTTTCTATTCCCTTCAGCAAACTAGTTGCATCACAGGAATTTGAAACAGGCTTACGAAAAAAGTTTGCAACGCAAACTGAAAAGATAAAAACAAAACAATGTCTTTATCTAAATATCTTGCAAAAAGACAGAAAACTGCCTGACAAGCAAAATTATTCCTGGAAAGGTTTATATTTAAATCCTGTCCAACTCATTCCCAAATGACTTGAAAATTCCAGAGTATTTAAACGAACTCCATGCACAATTACGGAAAGAACATTTAATATCATATTCAAGCCATGACCAACCGTAAGAATCAAAATTGCAAAAATAAACATTAACGCATGTCCAAGAAGAGGACCTGCCATTTCGTTTACAGTTGCACTAATTGCACCTCCTGCCAGGGCAACTGCCCAAAGTCGAATATACGAAACAATGTCAGAAAAGACATTTACAACTCCAAGAAGAACAGAAACAATATTTTTGCAGCTTTCCAATATACTCTTTAACAGATTTCCTTCGTAATTTGAAAAAATAAAACTCAAAAGGAAACCAAAGGCAATAGAACCAATACAAAGATAAGGCAGAGGTACTTTTGAGAATAACCAGTAAGTTTCCGGTGTTATTCCAAGAGGAAACCTTACACCGTCAACTACCATGCTCAAAACTACATAAAACATTCCCCATAACTGCAAAAGAGAACCAAGTTCACCCAGGAATTTCAAAGATTTTCTGTTTTTAGCCATTCCCTTAATATGAGCTACAGAAAGCTGAATAAGAGCCAGCGTAAAACAAAATATCTGCAAGTTCTCTTTTACCCAGGCTTCGTAAGAAATATTTACGGTATCTCCGCCAGAACTTATAAGGGAAAGCTTTGTGCCAGAAACAGCTGATGTAACATTTGAAATTGCAGGAACAGACAGCATCTTTAAGAAATCAGGAATCTGATCAACCCGAAGTCCAAACCATGTACATGTTACGGCTCCCCAAACCATTGTAGCAAATCCTAACAAAGTCAGCAAAAACGACATGGCAGAAGGAGTTTTTTTAGCCTTAAATGACGGAATCATGGAAAAAATACCGGCAGAAAGCAGCAAAGCTCCGTAACCGCCGTCTCCAAAAATCATTCCAAAAAAAACAGTAAAGAACAGCAGGAACCAGTTTGAAATATCATATTCATTATAACCAGGTACAGTACCAAGAAAATCTGTTACAGGATATATCAGTTCCACCAGTTTATTGTTCTTCAGTTTTGTAGGAACTTCATCATTTTCGCCAGGATCATCAACAGCGAGTGCCCAGTTATTGTCTTTGGCACATTTTTTTATGGAAGGTACATCTTCCACAGGAACAAATCCCGTAAGCCAAGACAACCTGACATTTTCTTCACAGTCTTCCTCGCACCCCATACCGCTGAAAAGATTTTCAAATTCGATTTTCTTATTGATAGAGTGTTCTGCATTTTTTAAAGATGGAATAAAACATACGGCAGACTCAATTTCTTTATCAATTTCTGCCATACGATTTATATTCTCTTCCAGAGATTTTTTTATAAGGGAAGTTGAACAGGAAGGCATAACAACCCTATAAGCCTCTGGAGGAAGAACACCAGAAGTTGCTTCTGAGGAAAGTTTTGTATCTGAAATCAACAGAAAACGAGCCTGATTTCTGTCTTTATCTACAAGGAGAGTTTTTACATCATCTCCAAGGGAATTGTATTTATCCACAGGAATTTCGTACATATAGAGGAATATTCCCTTCTCTGCAAGAAATTCAAAATCTTCAGGATTTATATTTCCCCACTTTGAAAACCGTTCCAGCTCATTTTTAAATGAAGTCTGCTGAGCAAAAAGTGATTTTTTTTCTTCCGTTAATGACAGAACTTTTTCTGCAATATTAACGGCCTCATCTTCTGTTAAAGATGCATTATAATCAACTTTCCCTTTTATTTTAATTTCAGAAAGTATGGACAATGCACCGGCAACTTGAGAAGCGTGTTTTCTGCAGGAAGAAAGCTCATCACTTTCTCCTTTAACTTCCTGAAGATGCACAACTCCAGTTTTTCTTAATTGCTGCAATGCCTGTCTTTTTTCTTTATTAAGAACAACAAGACTGACTTTTTTCATTGGGACTATCATTTTTGAGCCCCCGTTACATTTTCATCTTTTGTTTCAGCAGAACGGTTTCTTTCGTCAATTTTTTTCTTTGAAATTTTTGAGCGAACAACTTCACTAACCTGCTGATCTCCAAGATATACTGAGATTTTTTTTATGTTTGCCTTTGCTTCTGGAATTTTTACTTTTTCAAAAAGATTTACTCTTTGTGATGTAGTACGCAATTCCTTTGCCAGCAACCTAACCTGCTCATCAAGAACACTGGCTTCCAGATCAAGGGAAAGGGCCTTTTCCATTCTGTCGGCGGCCAAATCAATCCACAGCGGAGTTGAATACAAATCATAATCACCGCGGGAAAATTCTGCACCTTCATAAACAGGAATAGTAACTCCTGCAATATTCGAGAACCCTTTTTTTATATTCCTAACAGTTACCATATCAGATTTGAAAGCATCTTCTTCTCCAAAAACACCAATCCAAACTTTGAATTCTTCTTCAAGATGAACCCGTGCCTTGCGAACTTCTTTTGCCTTCGCATCAATAATTCTGATTTCAGATTGAAGCTGCTGTTTTTTAAGCGTTAAAGTTGGAAGATACCTTTGATACATTTTCAAGGCATCTTTCTGTGCTTTCTGCTCATTTTTTGTCAGCTTTATTTTTGCCATTAAATGATACTCCCATAGAAGAAAATTTCATTCACAGAACTTATAGTTATTTAGAACTAAATACTGCAACCCCAATCTATTGTGCCGGCCAGAATTCTTCAATTAATTCAGATTTTATTCCTGTTTCATCTTTGTCAAAACAGTCCGAAAGAATTTTCCAGCCTAAATCAAGTGCCTGCTCCAGAGAAATATTTACAGAAAGATCCATCATTTGATTTTCAAACATTTCTCCATATTTAAGAAGTTTTTCATCCCACTTGGACATTAAAAATCCCATTGATTTTTTTTCGAGGGTATCTTTATAGGATGAATACAGACGAATCATTGCGTCCATTAAGGCACGGTGATCTTTTCTTGTTTTTCCGTTTACATTCTGTTTAAGACGGGACAGAGAGCCAAAAGGTTCAATTCGACCGCCTTTTAAATAATACTGCCCTTCAGTAATATATCCAGTGTTGTCCGGTACAGGATGAGTTACATCATCACCAGGCATGGTAGTTACAGCCAGAATCGTTACAGAGCCGGAACCTTTAAAATCAACAGCCTTTTCATAACGGGCAGCAAGTTGAGAATACAAATCACCAGGATAACCACGATTCGATGGAACCTGTTCCTGAGTAATTGCAATTTCCTTCATGCTGTCGGCATAGGAAGTCATGTCTGTAAGTAAAACAAGAACATCTTTATCCTGCAATGCAAACTGCTCTGCTACAGCCAGAGACATATCTGGAATTTTTATACATTCTACAGTTGGATCGGCTGCAGTATGAATAAACATAACTGTTTTGCTTAAAGCACCACCTTCTTCAAGAGTTTTTTTGAAGTAAAGGAAGTCATCGTATTTAAGCCCCATACCGCCTAAAACAATAACATCGGCTTCTGCCTGCATGGCAATACGGGCAAGCAGCTGGTTATACGGTTCACCGGAAATGGAAAAAATCGGAAGTTTTTGAGAAACAACAAGCGTATTGAACATGTCAATCATAGGGATATTTGTACGCATCATTCTTTCTGCAAGAATTCTTTTTGAAGGATTTACAGAAGGACCTCCAATCGGCTTTAAATTCTCAACAAGCGAAGGACCTTTATCTCTAGGCTCCCCGGAACCGTTGAAAATGCGTCCGAGAAGATCATCACTGAACGACACCTGCATATCGTGTCCGAGAAAACGAATATTGTCACCAGTTGAAACACCGCGTCCACCTGCAAATACCTGCAACGAAACAGTATCCCCGTCAATTTTGTTTACCTCGGCAAGAGACTTTCCGAATCTTGTGGTAATTTCTGCCAATTCGTTATACTTAACGCCCTCTGCTTTTACGGTAATTACGGAACCCGTAATAGATTCAATTTTACTGTATACCTTATTCATATCTGTAAACCACCTTATCTATTTTTTGAGAAGGGCTTCTGCCTGAGCAGACAGAGTACCATTTTTTGAACTGTACAATTCGTCGATTTCGCTTTCTATTTTGTGGAAAGGCTCACTTTCAAATTCCGTATAGTTCCAGTCCAAAAATTTCTGACGCAGCTGATTAAAATATGAACGGGCTTCATCTTTGCCTTCCAGAGCAAAATCTGATCCGAGTATGGAAATTAATTTATCCAAATCATATTTCTGGCGTTCAACAGTGGCATTTGCATCAACAGCATCAAAAGAGTTCTGCTGAAAATATACGGCATCGAGCATTTCTTCTTTTAGATAGATAAGATAATCATCCAGGGAAGTACCCTCTTCACCGACAACTTTCATCATGGATGCAACATCCACACCCTTTTTCATAATGTCGAAACAAAAATCGACTTTTGCTTTTTCGATTACACCTGTATATTTTGACCAGGACTGTACAGGATCAATTGCCGGATATTTTCTGGCATCGGAACGGGCTCTTGAAAGTCCATGGAAAGCCCCTACAACCTTTAATGTTGCCTGAGTAACAGGCTCTTCAAAGTTACCGCCGGCAGGAGAAACAGTTCCTCCGATTGTGACAGAACCTTTTGAACCGTCCGGCAAAATTACCTGACCGGCTCTTTCGTAAAAGGCTGCAATATAAGATTCCATATATGCAGGGAAAGCTTCTTCTCCAGGAATTTCCTCAAGGCGACCGGACATTTCTCGCAAAGCCTGAGCCCAGCGGGAAGTAGAATCTGCAAGAAGAAGAACATTGAGCCCCATCTGTCTGTAATATTCTGCCAGAGTAACTGATGTATAAACAGAAGCCTCTCTGGAAGCAACAGGCATTGAAGATGTATTACATATAATAATCGTGCGTTCCATTAACGATTTGCCTGTTTTTGGATCTTTTAATTCCGGGAATTCTGTAAGGGTTTCAACAACTTCTCCGGCTCGCTCTCCACAGGCAGCAATAATTACAATATCTACATCTGCATATTTGGAAGTTGTATGCTGAAGAACAGTTTTTCCTGCACCAAAAGGACCTGGTATGCAGTAAGTACCGCCTTTTGCCACAGGGAAAAATGTATCAATAAGCCTTACTTTTGTAACCATTGTTTCTGTAGGTGCAAGACGCTCTTTGTAACAGTTGATTGCCCTTTTTACTGGCCAGCGGAATGAAAGAGATATTGTAGTATCGTTACCTTTTTCGTCGGTTAGAACAGCAATTTTATCGTTGAGGGTATATTCACCTTCAGAAACGATTGATTTTATTTTGTAATTTCCAAGCAGATAAAAAGGAACGAAAATTTTATGGGTAAAAGGACCTTCAGGAACAGTTCCAATATATTCTCCGGCCTTTACCACATCTCCGGTTTTTGCAGTAGGAGTAAAAGACCACTTTTTTGTTCTGTCTAAAGGATTTACATAAATTCCCCTTTCAAGAAACCATCCGGCTTTTTCTGCAAGCAATGGAAGCGGATTTTGAAGACCGTCGTAAACCTGCCCCAAAAGACCAGGACCTAATTCAGCAGATAAAAGGTCGCCTGTAAACTCTACTTCATCTCCTGCACTGATTCCCTTTGTCATTTCATAAACCTGAAGCTGTGCAATATCTCCACGAATACGAATAACTTCACTTTTTAAACTGGAACCCTCAACTTTGACATAAGCAACTTCATTCATGGAAATGTTTCCGTCGAATTTTACGGAAATCATATTGCCATTTACTCCAGTTACTTTTCCTTTTGTATCATTCATGTAGAATTCTCCCATAAAAAGCACTTTCAAATGCAAAATGAATAAACATTCAGATTAAAAATGAACTTTTTAAGCATTTCAACAGAAACGAAGAAATGCAGTCAATATTTTTAAGCCAGCAACGCAGACTTAATTAACATACAGAAAAGAAAAACAACCGGAACGATTATTTTTTTTCTTCAGAAAGAATAGCATTGTATATTTTTCTGTAAGAGGCCATGCCGTTTTCTGTATTAAATTTTTTCATTCGCAGGGCAAGTTTCAGCTTTAATCCGTAGCAAAGTACAGAATCAATGCAAAAATCATCCTGTGGTTTTAACTCATCAATAAGACGGAGTCTGTAACGATTTAAAAACTGTTCGGCAGCAAGAGGACTATCCATGCCGGCAGCAGTTCTTGCAGCTTGAACAATATCTGGCGATAATGAAGAACATTCCAAATCAAACTTTTTGTTTAATTTAAGGGCACGAATCTGTGCCAAAGCAAGCCTAAGCTCCCTTTCTTTGCCGTACCAGTTGTCCAAAAAAACAGATCCTGTAGAACAGGGATTTCTTGGAGGTTCCAGAGAAATGTCTGCTAACATGAGGTAACTTTTATTATCAAGAAAACGGGAACAAAGTTCGAGAAAATATTCTTCTGTAACCGGCAGCTCAGACTTTTCATCAATTAAACTTAAAGACGGAAGCTGAGACATAAGATAATATTGATTGCTCACTTATCTTGCCGCCTCTTTCATAAGGGCAGAAACCTTCGGATTTAAATAGGCACAGAAAAGTTCTGCCACTGCTTCTGCAGAATAATCATAAAATGCAGAGCCATTCTTGACTCCAATTCTAAAACCGCTGACAACAGAATCATCAACTTTTAGAACAAGACCTTTTTCTATTTCTGTTTTTAGCAATGATTTTAAGCCAGATTCAACATCTGAAAGCTGATTTGAATTAAGCAGGACAGAAAGTTCATTTACAGATGAATTTTTAGCCCATTCTTTTACAACTTCAGGAATTAACTTTTGAAGCATTTCTGGAGAATAAACTTTTTCGATTTCGCCTGTTACAAGAGAAGAAAGTTCCTTAGTAACACTGTCACGGAAAGAAATTAAAAGATTTCTGCCAGCCTGTTTTACAGCATCTTCTCCGGCCTTTTTGAATTTTTCAGATTCTTCCTTTGCCTGATTCAATATGCTGTCTGCTTTATTTCTGGCATCCTGCAAAATTTTCTCGGCTTCTTTTTCTGCCTGAGAAATTTTCAGTGAAGCGGAATTTTCAGCTGCAGCAACGCCATCTCTTTTGATTCTATCGATCAATTCTTCAACCTGGGTGTCCATGCAAACCTCACTTAAAAAAATTTAAAATTACACGCCAATATGCTATAAAACAAAAAAATACAAAAAAGTTACTGTATTTTTTATTCGGTTAAAACCGGAAACATGAAAGTTTTGTTATGACTTTAAAAGTCCGATTTTTACCAGACACATATTTTCTGACAAAGTTGAAACCTAATTTGCTTTGTAGAAATTTCACAAAAGGAAAGCCACAAATGCAAAGAAAAGAAACAACTACGAATAAAATATTATCATAAAAATGCGAAAATTCAAGAAAATTATTGTGTGTGGATTATGTGAATTAAAAGACCATATTACAGCCAATTAATTACAAAAGCGTAGATTTTCCCGTGAGGAATTGGAGCACCGGCTTTGCCGTCCCGGAACAAAGTGGAGGGATGAGCCGATGAAGGCGAAGTGCGGAAAGTCCGACGGCAAACTCTTTGCCGGCACGGCCAAAAACTAACTGTCAAATTCTATGGCAAAGCGGACTTCTGTTGTTGTAATATTAAGGGTTTTTGCAATGTAATCTTCAGGATACCCCATATTATAAAGTTCTTTGATTTTTTCGTTCATATTTTTTTTAGGTTTAACAGGCTCGTCTACCACAACAACATTTTCGCCCAGTTTTGCAATCGACGCCACAGAAACTCCGTTTGAATCCATAGTAAAACGGGTTCCCATGGAAGAATCAACGATTTTTTCGCTGCTGTCTGCCTTTTCGTCTGAAAACAAAGAATTCTCTCTGGAAAAATTTTCTCCCTTTTCTGTAACCTCAACAGAATTTTCTGATTTAAGTCCGTCGGAAATTCTGTTGTAAGCGGAAACTGCCCTTTTTGATGAAACATTTGTATTTGTCTGCTTAGATGGATTTCTGGCAATAACGGAAGCATCTGAAATAATATTCTGTAGCTGCTGTGCCTGTTTCTGCTTTTCCAGTTCCGTTTTTGCAACATGAATATGCCTGTCTGCTTCGGCCGTTGCGGCTTTTAATTCTTTTATTTTGCCTTCGATAATATCAATATTTTGTGCAGTAGCCCTGTTTAAATTCTGGATAATTTTTGAAACTTCAATTTTTGCAGAATCAATCATGCTGTCATAGGAAAAAAGGCTTTTAAATTTCTTTAGGAAAACAAGCCAAAAAACAAAATTCAATACACATAAAAAAAATGCAAGCACTGCAATACCTATCAAAATATGCCCCCTCAATTTTCAATAAAAACTACCCTAAAATATCGATATTCTGACCGAGGTAAGTTTCCCTGTACTCTACTATATTTTTTTTATTTTCGTCTGACTCTTCCTTTTGCTTTTTATTTTCTGAATTATTTCTGTTTTGTGATGAGGAAGTTTCATCTTTTATTTTTGATGCCTTTGACTCTTCTCCAGAAGTTTTTTGAACCTGACTTGCCATCTCCGCATCCTGTCTGATTCTTAATGACTCCTGCATTGCCTGAGTCAACTGACTTCCCTGCTGCTGATTTGAAACAACCTTTGCAACATTATTCATTTGAGAATACATATTCTGTAAATCAATTGGCTGAATACCCATCCGGTCCCTTTATGTCATCAAATGACGGCTGAACAAACTTACCACGACGGACAAAACCATCTTCGTAGTAGAAAGTAACCCCTTTTACATCTGCACGAACTTCGTCTTTTTCATCCCTGACAAAAATTTTTACACCGGAATATACGGTTCCCTGAGCATAAACTTTGCCTATATTACGAATCTGCTTCAAGTGATTTTGAATTTTTTCTATTTCGTCGTTGAATTCATCGTTTTCTTTGACGATTTCATTTTTTCGTATAAGGAATCGCTTAAGGCTGTCTTCTTTTTCCTGGGGAATGCGTCGACGGACTTTTTTAAGATTTTCCAAAGTGGCAATATTTAAATCCAGTTCTTCCAGCTCTCTTAAATTTGTGGACTGCATTTCAAGAAGATCCATAAGCCGGGCTTTTGCCTCCGGGTCTATTCCAACTTCAATAACAGTTTCCGTTCCACCGCCGGCAGAACCGATATTTTTAGCAAGAACCATTTCTGTTGCAAAAAGATGACCACCTGTTATTTGAGCTCGTTTTCCCTGAAGTATAATTCGTTTTTGAGCTGCAACATCGCTGTTCATTATTGAATCGTTTACAATAACATTCTGCTGAACTTTTACCTGAGAATTCTGTATAAACTTTGCCCAAAGAGAACCGCCACATTCAATTTTACACTCATCCCGACCGACAATTCCCTGACTTACGATAATATCGCCATCGCTTTCTATATGACTTGCACCTACAGCACCGTTTACTTCCACATTGCCGCTGGCCTTTATATCGTATCCATCTTCTACATTGCCGTTTACAATAACCGTTCCAAGGAAAGTAATATTTCCAGTTTTAATGTTTACGCCATCCACTTCCATTATTGGTTCAACGGTGATTTTATCGTTAACAAGGAGAACCTGCCCGTTACAGGCTGCAAGGATTGACTTGCCGTCTGTATCCACAGTAACATTTTTACCTAAAGGAAGATTGATGTCTTTTCCGTTTTTTGCTTCAAGATATTTTCCGAACAAAGTTTTACCGGACTTACCCCGTTCAGCAAGCATTTTTTGAGCTAAAAGCTGCCCTTCTACAACATTTTGAATAAGGTTCAGTTCCTTAAAATTAACCTGACCGTTTGCAGCTTCTTTTGCTTTAAGCTGAGACCTGTCTGTAACAAAATTATAGGCTATATAGGCATCCCGACCGTCTACAGGAAGAACAGCTTCTGCCACAACTGCCGGAATATTGTACACAGGTCTGTCTACAAGGGAAGTAATCTTTTCTTCAGAAATTCCTGCAACAACCCCCTGACCTTTTAGAGCCGTAACAATCTGCTCAAAACTAACATCAGCTCCTCCAAGAGAAGGCGGATTTATTGTACAGGTGGCCTTTAACTCATCTTTGGAAATATCTATTACAAAGACTGCATCATTAACAGGATTTCTTGTATAGCTGCCTACACTTTCATAACCATTATCTGTTCCTTCCAGAACAAATTTTTTAACGGCATCTTCATCAAGATTTACAGTATCAGGACGGTGAAGTTCATTTAAAACATCCGAAACATTAACAGGCTTTCCTTCTCCAATAGGTAAAGTTACCTTTAAGCACAAAAGATTTCCAAAGTGATGAACGAAAAACTCCCCGTCTTTATCGGCATTAAGGATTTCTTCGTTCAGGCTGTCCTGTCCGAATGCATGAAGTTCGGCAATTCCTGCTTCCTTAGCTGCAAGTTTTGCATTCTGATAAACAACAACAGTCCACGGCTTTCTGGCAAGCCCAAAAAAACCTTCAAAACCTTTTTCTTTTATTTCATATTCAAGACTGGCAATTTTTGTATTTAACTGAACAGCCGCATCGGCCAAAGCTTCGTCTAAAGTATCAGCATGAACCTCAACACTTTTGAGATTGCTGTCGCTTTTAAAGAGTTCGGCCATATCTGTTCTGATTTTATCCAGCGTAACCATATAAAACCTGTATTAAATAATGCCTTTTCTGAAATTGGTTAATTTAGCCCTTAACCTTAAATTTGCCTTTGTATGAAGTTGAGAAATACGGGATTCACTTACCTCCAGAACCTGACCGATTTCCTTAAAGGTTAAATCTTCATGGTAGTAAAGAACAATAACCATTTTTTCTTTTTCTGGAAGCTCATTTATAGCCTGTATTATTACTTTGCGGATTTCTTCCCTCTCAACCTGAACATCAGGATTAAGGCTTGAAGGAGATTCGATTGTATCAACAATAGAAAGATTTTCGTTATCGTCGTTTGAATTCCAGACATCATTAAGGGAAATAATCGTTGAAGCACTAACTTTCATTATTGTCTGATGATATTCTTCTTCAGACAAATTCATTCGCTGTGCAATTTCGGCATCGGTTGCAGGCCGCCCCAACATTGATTCCAGCTCACTGATAGTGTCTTCTATTTCTCTGGATTTTTGCCGTACAGACCGGGGAACCCAGTCTAACTGGCGCATTTCGTCAAAAATCGCCCCCCGGATTCTTGTAACAGCGTAAGTTTTAAATTTTACATTTTTATCTAAATCGTATTTATTTATGGCATCAAGAAGACCAAACTGACCGAATCCTACAAGATCATCAAATTCCATACTGGCAGGAAGGCCAACGGAAACCTTACCTGCAACATATTTAACAAGAGGCATATACTGTCGGATTAATCTGTCCCGAAGGTCGGAAGATCTGGTTTTCTTATATTCTGCCCAGAGTTTGTCTTCTTCTTCGTCGTTAATAAACTGTTGCTTTTCAGCGTCCATTACTATTTCCTTATTTTTTAATCTTTTGCCAAAAGTGTTTGAATTGCCCTGGCCATTACATCTGCATTTTCTATAGACGGCATTGTATCATTCTGAAAAGTTTTTCCAGAAGAAACAGAAGAATTGCCTTCAGAAGATGCAAAATCACTGTCTACAATTATATCATCAATTGATGAATTTTTCTCGCCGAAATTTAAATCTCCTATATCGGGGAGAGTATCAACATCATCCGATGAAACTGTTTCTTTTTTTTCGGGAGGAGAAGCTGTCTGTATTTTTTCAGCATTAGAAAAATCCATTGGCTTAAAACTGCTTTCCGGTGTTTCTGATTTTGGTTGAAGGACACCATCCTCAACAGAATTTTTCTGAGCATCAGGTGCTATGGCAACTTCTTTATTTACAGGAATTTCTTCTTCATCAAAAGATTTACCGTCTTTAAGAACAAATTTTGGACCGGTCTCTTCGTTTTCAAGATTTTCATCCTGAATAACTAAATCAACTTTTCCGCCTGTAAGGGGAACTTTTGGCTGTTCGTCTTTATCGGCTAAATCCTGTGATGACATTTCGGAAAGAAATTTAGAAAACAAAAAAGAAATTAAAAAATACAGTCCGCAAAAAATGAATGCAAAAACTAATGCTCGGATAAACACCGTTACAAAAGCGTTTCGGGCAAAAAGACCTGCAAAAAATGACAGGACAAATGCACCGCCACCAACAATGGCGCCAGCCTTTACATTCATTAAAAACCTCCCACACATTTTAGATTAAGGCATAATTCCTTAATGGTCAAGATTTTATTTAATTCTGTAATTTTATCTTACAGTTCCCAATGTAAGAAAAACAGACAAAAACTATTTCTTGCGGAGGAATTTCCTCAAGAAACTGTTTACCCCCTCACTGGAACCTAAATCAGTTTTTTCGATTCGACCCACAATATGCTTTATACACTGTGCCGGTTTTGAAGTAGGATTTACTATCATAAAAGGTTTTTGCCGTAAAACAGAGGCAGAAACGACAGAATCATCATAAACAAAACCTATATAATCAATTTTATAATTCAAAAACTGACCGACAATGGTAATTATCCTGTCGGAAATTTTTTTGCCTTCTTCTGCAGAATGAACTTTATTAACAAGAAGTTTTATATTTATGTTCCTTTCGCCTAATTCTGTCGTAATTATTTTTATCATGCCATAAGCATCTGTAATTGCCGTAGGTTCTGGTGTTGTAACAACATAAACCTCATCGGCGGCACCTACAAATTGAAGGACATTATTTGCAATACCGGCACCTGTATCAATTATTATAATGTCAGCATTAGACAGCTGGGAAAACTGCTGTGCAAAATAATCAAGTTCTTCAACAGAAAGATTGGCAATTTTAGAAAAACCATTTGCACCGGCAATAAATTTAAATCCCAATTCAGTATCAAGAATAATTTCATCCATTGTTTTTTGCTTATTTATTACCTGCATAAGATTATATTGCGGTACAACATTCAACAGGACATTTACATTGGCCATTCCCAAATCCCCGTCAATAAGAATGACTTTTTTTCCAAGCTGAGCATAAGCAATAGACATATTGATTGCAATATTTGTTTTTCCAACGCCGCCTTTTCCGCTTGTAATTGCAATTACACGGGTTTTATGTGAACTTTGACTTGTGTCAGAAGATTTAGACTGATAAGAATCATTATTTCCCATCAATTCACGCAATTCTTTTACCTGATCTTCCATTTAATTTTCCTCCGGGAATTTATCTTTTAGGTGCGTTTTATCCAGTTTAAAGCCTGTCAGGCTGTTAAGAAAATAAAGGACAGAAGCCCTTTTTATTGCCCTTGGAACGCTCTGACCATTTGTAATATATGAAATGGATTTTCGTTTTTCGTGCAGGACTCCCAAAACATTTCCAAAAGAAGATGTTTCATCACATTTTGTAACAATTACAGAATCAAAATTGAAAATAGAAAAATTGTCTATAATTTTAACAAGATTGCTGGCTATTGTAGAAGCAGAAACCACGAGAAAAGTTTCCAGTGTATCTTCCGGCAGCGACAAAGTTTTTCTCATTTTTGCAATCATATCGTAATCATTAGGGCTGCACCCTGATGAATCAATAAAAATATAATCAACAGTATCCCGCCATTTTTCCAGAATTGATGATAAATCTTCTGCAGTTTCAGCTTTTTCAACTTTTACATCCATTAAGTCCCCGAACCTTCTAAGCTGTTCCTCTGCACCAACCCTTGTATAATCTGTAGTAATAAGACGAACAACAGGAGCTGGTCTTTTTTCTTTTCTTGCATTAATAACAAGGCCGGCAGAAAGTTTACTGAGCGTTGTTGTTTTTCCTACCCCAGTAGGTCCTACAAAAACAAAAATATGAGGGAATTTTGTATGAATTGAAGGAGCAATGGAAATAGATTCACCGATTATATCAACAGTTTTTTTCTGAACAAAATCAAAGTCATTTAATTTTTCAAAGGAAAGCTCACTTGTAATTCTTGATGAAACATAACTTATGAAAGAATGAGGAAATTCATTTTGAATCATTAATTCTTCGATTTTTTGAATTGATGGATGAACATTATTGGATGTGTTGCTTCGTATTTCATCTATTTGAGTCGTAATAACCTGAAACATTTGATTTATCATCTGCGTATTTTTCTTTACTTCCGTGGCCATGGAAAGTTCCTTCGCAAGAATTTCGTTTTTTGTACGGACAAATTCATCTGCTTCATTATTTTTTTCATTAACAAGCATATAAGTGGCTTTTACCCGGCTTTTCTGAAACAATCCCAAAAAGCCCCCCTGCAAAACAGTATGATGATTGATTATTCTGTAATTACTCTGATACATTTCAAAAAGTTTCTGGTAAATTTCATCCATATTTTTTGCGGTAATAGTTAAAACCGAATTTGAAGGATTTTCCATGTTTTTACTCATACTATTCATCAATATCTCCCAGTATTTCCAAATTTACATTCTTTCCAGCAGCAAGCACTTCATTATAAGAAAGCACTATAACTCGTGGAAGATCTCTTTCCAGCGAATCATAAACTATACGCCTTATTTCTGCAGGACAGAGAATTATAGGCATATAATCTTTTTCAACAAGAGCTGCAAGACTGTCTTTTACACAGGAAATCCACTTTCTGCCATCGACCGGATCAAAAGACAGATAAGGGGAACTTCCAGCTCCAGGGTCAACTTTATGTTCAAGAATTTTATCGCACCATTTTTGACTTAGCCTCAATACGCTGAGTTTTTTATCATCCGAGCCTGCATATTGAAGACAGATTTGCGCACCAAGACCTTCCCGAACTTTTTCGATAAGAAAATCAACATTATGAGGCGTATACATTCCAAAGTTTGCCAGAGTTTCCAAAATTGAAACAATATTTCTGATTGAAACCCGTTCCCTGAGCAAACCCTGTAAAACTTTTTCTATTTCGCCGTAAGTATATTTGAAAGTATCGATAACTTCGCCCACAACAACAGGATTTTTTTCTTTAATTTTATTTACAATGGAACTTACTTCCTGACGGCCAAGTATATCAGCTGCATTGTTTCTGATTATTTCAGTCATGTGAGTTGCAATGATTGTCGGTAAATCAATAACGGAATATCCGGCCTTTTCAGCTTCGATTCTGCGGTCTTCCCCAACCCAAATTGCAGGAACTCCAAAAGCAGGATCAAAGGTTTCTTCACCATTTATAGGGTCTGCAACAGTTCCAAGATTTATGCACATATAATGACCGATTTTTAGTTTTCCTCTGCCGGCTTCTATTCCGTAGATTTTAAAACAGTACTCCTGAGGATCTAAAGCAAGGCTGTCCACAATGCGGATAGGCGGCACAACAAGCCCCATGTCCAGTGCCATCTCCCGGCGAATTTTAGTAACCCGTTCAAGAAGTTCAGCACCCTTTTGCTTATCAACAAGATCAAGCAGAGAAATTCCCAGTTCAAGAGAAAGAGGTTCAGGAGGTGAAACAGGGCTTGTTTCTTCTGGGCTTTGACTTCCCTGTTTTTTTGATTTTTCCATTTGTTCGGCTTCCAGTTTTTGCCGGAAAGATATTTTTTCGTTTTTTTGAATTTTGTAACCGAAAAACAGAAATACACTGCCCACTGCAGAAAGGAGAACAAGAAGACCTGGAGAACCTCCGATAATAAAAAAAAGTACGCCGACAGAAATTAAAACAGCACCACAAATAATATATATGCCGCCGCTAACTGAGAATTCTTTTTTAAGCTGATCACCAAAAAGAACAGAGGAATTGCTTCCTGCAACAAGTACACCTGTAGCAACAGAAATTAACAGAGAAGGAACCTGACTTAAAAGACCGTCGCCAATAGTAAGCATTGGAAAAGTCTTTACAGCCTCCCCCCAGGACATGTGGTACTGAACCATTGAAATAATAATTCCTGCAACAAGGTTTATTACGGTAATAAAAATTCCAGCTTTTACATTGCCGCTTACAAATTTAGAAGCACCGTCCATGGCAGAATAAAAATCACTTTCCCTTTCGATTGAAGCCTTTTTTTCTCGAGCCTGTTCTTCTGTAATTGCACCGGAATTCAACTCGGAATCAACTGCAAACATTTTTGTATTCATAGATTCCAAAGCAAACCGAGCCTGTACTTCGGCAATTCTTGTTGAACCTTTTGTAAAAACAAGAGTTTGAATAATTATTATGATGATAAATATAACAAGACCTATAACGATATTGTCACCGGCAACAATTTTAGCAAAAGCCTTGATCATATTGGCATCAAAGCGATCAAGACCTACATAACCATGAGAAAGTATATAAAAAGTTGAGCGCACATTAAGGGCAAGACCAAAACTGGTAGAAAAAAGAATAACTTTAGGAAAAGAAGTAAGGTCTGAAGATTTTGGCGTATAAACTACAGTAAGCAGAATAATTATGGCAGCAGACAGGTTTATAATCATTAGAAAATCAATAAGCACAGCCGGAAAAGGCAGAATCAGCATAAGTACAATTAAGAGAAAAGTTGTAGCGATTATGTGATTGGCACTTTTATTTAAAAGCTTAATAAAGGTATTAGCCAAAACCCACCCCCTTGGCCATTACTTTTTTTTATTGAGATAATCAATCTGTGTATAAACTGCGGCAATTGCCCGAATGTATTCCCGTGGTATTATATCACCAACTTCAGTTTGTGAATAGAGAGCCCGGGCAAGAGGCACATTTTCAACCCGGGGAATTCCATATTCATCTGCAAGATCCCGGATTTTTTTTGCCATCAGATCCTGACCTTTTGCATTAACAACAGGCGAATCGTTTTTTTCCGGTTCATATTTTAATGCTACAGAAAAATGAGTCGGGTTCGTAATTACTACATCACTTTCTGCAACAGCTTTCGGAAGATTTTGCTGAAGAAGACTCCTCTGTGCCTGCTGAAGTTTTCCCTTAACTTCAGGATCACCTTCCTGTTCTTTAAATTCAGTTTTTACTTCCTGTTTTGTCATTTTCATGCTTTCAATAAACTGGCGTTTCTGAACAAAATAATCAGGAATGGAAATGCCTAGAAAAATAAGGGCGCATATAATAAGAATCTGAGCGGCACAGGAACCTATTTTACCTGCAGCCGAATAAATTGAAGATGTATGAATTGCATCAAGTATTACGGGAAGATTTGACTTTATGACAATATATGCAACAACAGCTATGGCAGCAACTTTAAAAAGGGATTTTAAAACA
Source organism: uncultured Treponema sp. (assembly GCA_945833725.1). Lineage (GTDB taxonomy): Bacteria > Spirochaetota > Spirochaetia > Treponematales > Treponemataceae > Treponema_D. The sequence continues at coordinate 830 of CAMAFU010000007.1, read as the reverse complement.
TTAAAACCGCCTTCCATGGAAAAAACTGTTTTTTTAAGATACTGACCTACTTTGGGAACAATATTTGAAAATTTCGGTTCCAGAGGTTTTGTTGAAAAAATAAAACCCCGGTTCTGCACTATATTCCCCATAATTCCTGCAATCATACCTGCAAAAGCAATTGGGAGAACCATTTTCAAAAAATTTATTAAAAATCCTGCAAAAAAAGTGCGGTTTAAAAATGAACCTTCGTTTATCCTTGAAAAATAAAAGAACAAAATATCCCTGCACCACCGTAAATAAAAGGGAGAAGCAAACACAAGCACAACTACAGTAACAAGCATAACAAGCGCACTGTTCAATTCCTGACTTTTTGCTACCCGACCTTCTTTTCTGGCTTTTTGAAGTTTATATTCGGACGGTTCTTCTGTACGGCCTTCGTCTTCTGCAGCAAACCACTGGAGGTCAATTTCTTCAAAACTCATTTTATTCCACCTCCACTTTGAAACTTAGAAAAAAGTTCTTCCAGTTCATGGAAACTGCCGGCAAAAGAAGAAACAAAAAAATCACATAAACTGTTAAACAGGCTGAAAATCAGAAAAAATGAAAGCAGAATCATAATCGGGAATCCTTCAGACATAAGGTTCATCTGAGGAGCGGCCTTTGAAAGTATTCCTGTTGTTATGGAAACAAGAAGCAAAGTTCCCATAATAGGAAGGGCAATAATAAAAGCATCCCTAAAAAGAAGCGTAAGGCTTTTAGTCATAAACAAAACAATTTCTTTTCTACCGGCAGCCTGAACAATGGAAAAAACATTCATCGAGTTAAAACTTGCAATAAGGCCTTTGGAA